>NZ_JAHRBL010000016.1 GCF_019693445.1 Deinococcus aquaedulcis
TGTGAGCGCTTTCAGAATGCCCTGCGCTGGCAGACCAGTGAGCTGGTCACGTTCTTCAGACTCCTTACACGACCTTTTTCAGCGCCAGGACAGTCAGAAACCTAAGTTGTCGGCTACTGAAGGCCCCGGCACAAAAGCAGGGGAGAGCAGGCTCATCCCGCCGCCCACCAAGGGGTCAGGCCAGGGATATCGCGTCTGGCCCGTCAGATGGGGCCGCTCCAGGGTGTGCACGAAGATGGGCACGGGCCAGCGGTGCTGCAGGGCCTTCAGCGCCCCCACGTGGTCCAGGTGCCCGTGGGTCAGGACGATGGCGCGGGGCGGGCGCTCCCCGTGGGCGGCCTGTGCAGCGCGCTCAATGGTACGGGCCGTGCCGGGCAGCCCAGCGTCCACCAGCACCCAGTCCTGACCCGGGCGGCCCACGAAATACACATTGACCAGGGGCAGACGCACCCGCGCCACATCGGGCCGCAGCCAGTGGGGCTGGCCTATGGCAGAAGGAATGGAGCTCATGGACACCTCCTTGGGGCGGCCACCCGCGCCGCCACACCGGAGTCTGGCCGCCGGCGCCGCCCCGCAGGATGAGCGCGCGCCCAGCCCTTCCTCAGGCAAGTGGAGGCCCAGCAGGGCGCAGCCTCAAGACAGGTTTAGAAAGGGGGCTCGCCCGCCCCGGTTTCGTCCTCGCCTGCGTCAGGCGTGCGGTGGGCCTCGGCCAGGCCCCGGGCCAGCGCCAGGGCGGTCTGAAAGCCGGACTGGTCGTCGGCATACCCGGCCGATTCGGAGGTGTGGTCAAAGTCGCGCAGCGACGCGCGGCGCAGTTCGCGCAGCGGCATCAGACGCACCCCTGCGTCCAGGCTGGCCAGATACGCCGCCTGCCGCAGTTCGTAGGCATTCTGGTAAGCAAAGACCCGCGCCCCGGGGTCGTGGAACACGCCGCCCTGTTGCCCTTGCCAGCGCAGCAGGCTGGACACGCTGGCATCGTCCAGGCGGGTGATGCTGTGGGCGCGCAGCACCTCGCCCGGGTTCAGGCGCACCGCCTGCCATTTCAGGGCCAGCAGTTCTTCCAACCGAAAGGCGTGGTGGTACAGCAGGGTCAGGGCGGCGTGCAGCGCGGCATTCGGGCGGCTGGCGCGGATCAGGGCCTCAATGGTTTCGCGGGGGGGCGGGGGCGTGTCGCGGCGTTCCTGGGGGGGGCGGCGCAGGCCGCGCAGGGGGTTGCTGCTCAGCACCTCGCGGTCCAGTAGCGCTTCGTACAGGCCATGCAGGGCGCTGAGGCGCGCGCGGGCAGTGTTGGGTTTGACCGGCGGCCCGTCCTGGCTGAACGACACGCGGGTGGCCCAGTCATGAAAGTGCGCGGGTGGGCGCTGCAAGTCCAGCCCCTCGCGCCGCGCCTGCTGAAAGAACGGCAGCAGCCGAACGTACTGCAGCGCCGCCGCGCGCGGGTGCCCCGAAGGTGGGCCCAGGGCGCCCAACAGGCTGTCCAGGTCGTACTCACGCAGCGCGCGCAGCAGCTGCCGCGTCTGCTCGTGCCCAGGGGTGAAGTCACCGGCCATACACCATATTATGTGATATCGAATCAGGGTGGGTGGACTTGCGGAAGAGAAGGCTTGTTCTGCTGGAGAGGCGGCGGCCTCATTCCAGCGAAACGGTCTTTAAGCTGACGGTCAGTAGGAATCGCGTAGGGTGCCTTTTCAACGCCAGCGACGATCACCCACAATCGCCAACATTGAGGCGACAGGCTGCGCAGGCCTGCCATAGACCGGCTGGCGGTCGCCCCCATCTATGGAAACCGAAGGCCAAGGCTCAGTGAAGGTCTATCAAGCGCAGGTCACGCGTCGCTGAGCGCTTTGCGGAACAGCACCATATCGGCCCCTGCCTCGTAATAATCGCGGACGCGGGCTTCCTCCTCGTAGCCGCACTGCACATAGAAGGCCCGCGTTCGGGCGTAGTCGGGCGTTCCCGAGGTCTCGACGAGCAGCAGGCGAGCCCCTTGGCTGCGAAGCTCGTTCTCCACGTGGGTCATCAACGCTGCTCCGCGCCCCTGGCCCTGATGGTCGGGGTGAATGGCGATCATCAGCAGTTCCCAGGTGCCCTCAGTCGCGGGCTTGGGCAGCACATAGGCAACGCCCAGTGCTGCTCGCGCGTCCTCATCAATCAGGCAGCGGTGTCCACGCTCGTGGTTCCCTGCAAAATAGTCGGCCATCATGGTGTCGGTCACCTCGGTCTGGTCAGGCGGAAACATTCCGGCAGCGACAGCGAGGGCCGTGACGGTGCTGGCGTCTTGTGGTGTGGCTGGTCGGATCAAGGGGCATCTCTCCTCTGGGGGTTGGGGGCAACGTCAGTGTCGCCGCAGCGAGGGGACAGCGAGTGAACCTGCTCCAAGAAGACCATCGTCTCAGACAGAGAATTGCACTCGCCGTACAGTGTTGCACCAATCGTGAGTTTGGGCCACAAAGAGGGCAAAGGGAAAAAACCCTGTAATCGTGGGGGTCAAGTTGGCGTTTAGCCCGGCGCTGCCCCTGTCAGATTCATCGAAACAGAAATTGAACTTGCTCCTTCCATCGCCTGTTCATCCGCCCGCTGCCAGGTGAGGCTGGGGTAGACCCGAACTGGACACTCCGGCTCCTGGGGGAAGTTCCTGCCTTCACTTGACCTCTCCCTTTAATACGGGACTCAAGTCATTCCACACCAGTCTGAGCCACCCAGTGGCCCCCTCACCCTTCTGTCGCTCCGCTCCTCCTTCCCTCTCCCCTTGTGGGAGGCATCGCGGTAGCAGTGGTGCGAAGAGTCGGGTTTTGCCTCTGCCTCAGCTCTCAACCTCGTCTGGATCGCGCAGCCGCCTGAATTGACCGGCCGGCATCTGTGAGGTCAGCGAGAAGTGGTACCGGCCGCCGAGGTGGATGTGCTCAAACTTCAGAGGTGACAGCCGCTGCACATCTTCCTCCCGCACCTCCACGCCCTCGACACGCAGTTGATTCAGGATGAGGTCGAGATAACGGGCATTCCAGAGAATGATGGCGTTCACCACCAGGCCCAGGGCCCCCAACTGATCTTCCATCCCGGCCACATAGTGTTGCCGCAGTTCCCCATGTCGGCCCTGGAACACCGCCCGGGCCAGCCGGTGCCGGGCCTCCTGGCGGTTGCGCTGGGTGCCGATGGTGCGGCGATAAAGCGGATCATCGTGATAACTGAGCAGGTGGAGCGTACTGGCGATCCGTCCCACCTGCTCCAACGCCCGCGTGAGGGCGCTTTTGGGTTTGACGCCGATCACTTTGAGCAGATCCGAGGCCCGCACCGTCCGGGTCATCAGTGACCCCGCGAGGCGCAACAGATCGTCCCAGTGGGTGGCAATGAGCGCGGTGCTCACCTGCGACGTCGCCAGCGCATTCAACTTCCCGTACTGCGCTTCTCGGGACATGCGCGCGTAGGTTCGCTCGCGCAAATCGGCTAGCTCCGGGCTGAACTGATAACCCAACAGGCGGAACAACCCGAAGACCATGTACGACGAGGCTGCCGTATCCGACACGAGTTGCTGAGGGCGCAGCACCGTGTTCTGCTCAATCATGCCGTCCAGGGCGAAAAGGGAATCGCGCAGGGTACCCGGCACCACGATGCCGTGAAAACCGCTGTACTGATCGGAGATGAAGTTGAGATAGGTCACGCCACTGCGAACGCCAAAATACTTGGGGTTCTGGCCGGCGTAGATGGTTTTCACCGGTACGCGGAAGCGCAGCCCGTCCACGGAGGCCACCTGACCGTCCCCCCACGCCGCCACCGTCGGAATGGTGGCCTGAAACTCCACCAAACGGGCATTGGCACTCGCAATGGTTTCGGCGCGCAGGTAATGCTGATCCACCCAGGACAGGCGGCCGCGCCCAAGGGCCTCTGTCTCCGGTTGAACCACCGCGTCCAGTCCAACATTGCACGCTTCAGCCAGCAGGACCGCGCAAACGCTGACGTCGAGGTGTTCCACCCGTGTTCGCGCTTCGCTCAAATGCGTGAAGGCGTGGGCAAACCCCGTCCAGCGGTGCACTTCCAGGAGCAGATCCGGCAAATCCAGGCGAGGCATCCGCCTCGCCACCAGTTCCCGCAGGTGCCGCAGACTGAGCGGCTCGGGCAGCGCCTCGTCCTCCTGAAGCACCAGCACGGTGCGGCCCTCTTCTTCTGCCAGAGAGACCGCGGCGTTCTGCGGTAAGCGGGCTTCTACCAACTGGTACCGCTCGTCCAACTGGGCGCTGAACCGCGCCAGCATGACCTGCGGATCAGGGTCAAGGTCAAGACTCCGGCAGACCTCAGCCTTCAGAGCCGTCCAGGCCTGATCCGACAGCAGGCGCAGGCGAGGGTCATTAAATTTGGGACTGGCTGACACAAAGACGTCGCGGCGCTTCAGGGCCAGATGCAAATGGTCGAGAACACAAAGGGTGTAAGCAGGCCGGTTCAGTGGCCCTTTTCTGGGAATGAGCTTGCTCCAGTCACCCTTGACGAGCGTGAGTGGCACCTCGGTGGCCATGACCTGTGATCGGCGCCCCAGACGCCGCAGCGCCTGAAGCGCGGCCAGGGACGGCCCTCCAGCGGCGCTGCCCTCAAAGGTCACCGTCCTCAGCAGGGCCGGTAGAAACTGCTGCACGTAGCTGTAGCGGCTGAGCAGCCCTTCCAACCGCGTCTCGCTTCTGGGCCGGGTCAGTGCCTGAACCGTTTCCGCCGCGGCCTGAAGCTGTTCCTGAGGCACCAGGGCCAGCACCCGCGCCGCGAAAGTGGGAAAGTCCTGGGGCGGTTGCCCCAGGCTCTCCAGAAAAGCCAAGGTGAGCTGATTGCTGTGCCGGGCCGCTTCTTCCAGTGACGGCAGGTGATCCTGCCGCGTGCCGTCCTCTTTGCGTTCAATCCGGTTGAAGAGGTCGGTCAGCAGGCTTTCAAACAGGGTCAAGGCGTCATCCAGGGCCTGACCTTCAAGGCGATGAACCGTCACCAGCAGGGTGGCGATGCGCCGGGAGCGGGTCATGCGGCGGATCGCCTGGGCCTTGACGCCCATCCCGATGCGGAAGAGGGTGTTCAGCCGTTGTTCAGGAAAACCGCTCAGGTCCAGGGTGGTCACGCCGGCCCGCCGCACCGCTTCAACCCGCTTGAGCGCACCAACGAGTCCAGGCGCAGAGACCGACAGCGGCGCTTTCCGGAGCTGGTCAAGTCGGGAGACCGAGGAGCGAGGGGGAACGTCCAGCAGGGCTTCAAGCGCCGTCACCTGGGCTTCACTGGGCAGGGCTGCCAGGTCACGCCAGAGGCGCTCATCGGCCCGGTGCTGAATGCGGGCAATCAGCCGGGTCAGCGTGGTGACGCCGGGCAGCAGCACCCGGCGCTCGACCAGGCGGGCTGTGCTGAGATCCAGCAGGCGGCTGGGCGGCTCGGCCATCAACCGGGCGCGGGCAGATAAGAAGCGTGCCAGATCGAAGAAGGCCGAAATCCCTGAAAAATCGCGGTAGCCCCACCGGGCCTGGATGTCGTGGCGGTGATCCCAGCGGGTCTCGCGCGTGCGGTAGCGGTCAAGTTTGACGGGATTGACCGTGAGGTCAAGCTGCTGAGCAACGTACTGGATGGCCGCCTCAGGCATGTCCAGGGGATCAGTCAGGAAGGTGCCCAGAAAGCGGACAGTGGCGAGTTGGAGGGCGTAGCCCAGGCGGTTGTGTTTGCCTTTTTTCTGGGCAAGGACAGCGCGGTCGTGGTCGTCAAAGCGGAAGTAACGGTGCAGTTGCTCGGCCGTCAGCGTCGGTGGATAACGGCCATACCGTGCCAGCAGAGCCGTACTGTCTTCGGATGCAGTTATGGCGCGGGACATCTTGCTCCACGCGCTTTTGTCTCTGGGAGGACATTCTGTTGACCTGACGGGCCGCCCATAACCAGTCGGCCTAAGATCGCCTCCTCACATCCCATCTTCCGGTAGAGTATCTGAATATGGTCTCAGAAATGCAGCTATCCTCTGGGAGGCGGTGGGCCTGGCCCTACGTCGCCTGGCTGCAAGCAGTGGTGGCCACCACGGGCAGCCTGTATTTCAGCGAAGTGATGCACCTGCCCCCCTGCACCCTGTGCTGGTACCAGCGCCTCATGATGTACCCGCTTGTCTTCGTGCTGCTGGTCAGTCTGCTCACGCAGGACACGCGCCTGCGCGCCTACAGTCTGCCGCTCTCGGTCACGGGGCTACTGATTGCCGCATACCACAACCTGCTGTACTACGGGGTCATTCCCGAGGGCCTGACCCAGTGCGCGGCAGGCGTGTCCTGCACCGCCCGGCAGATTGAGTGGCTGGGATTCATCACGATTCCCCTGCTCAGCCTGAGTGCTTTCACCGTCATCACCCTCAGCCTGCTGCTCTCCAAACCCCGAGGTACATCATGACACAGTCCTCCAAGAAAGCCCCCGTCCTTCTGCTGGCCCTCGGCGCGCTCGCTGTCCTGGCCACCATCGTGGTCCTGAGCCTGGCCAACCGGGGCACGTCACAGGCCGCCGCCCTGCTGGCCGACGCCAGTGAACGCCTCATCCGCGCCGACAGCCCTGCCCTGGGCCCCGCCGACGCCAACGTCACCATCGTGGAATTCTTTGACCCGGAATGCGAAGCCTGCCGGGCCATTGAACCGGACCTGATGAAGTTGCTGGAGAAGTACGACGGTCAGGTACGTCTGGTCGCGCGCTATTTTCCGCTGCACAGCAACTCCGTCCTCGCCGCGGGTCTGATTGAGGCAGCCGCCAAAGAAGATGAGGCCAAACGCTGGCGAGCCCGGGATTACCTGTTTACTAAGCAGTCCGAGTGGGGCGAGCAGCAGACTCCACAGACCAGCAAATTCCTGGACTACGCCGCGAACCTGGGCCTGGACCGCGCGCAGGTGCAGCGCAGCCTGGAGTCAAAAGAAGTGCGGGACCTGGTTGAACGCGACCGGCAGGACGGCGTGGCCCTCGGGGTCAGCGGCACACCCACGTTCTTCGTGAATGGGCAGCGGCTTGAGCAGCTCAGTGTGCAGGCGCTGGAGGCGGCCATTCAGGAGGGGGTCAAGTAACCGCGAGCAACCCATCAAGATGCGCAGAGACGAGGCCCCATGTGGGGCCTCGTCTCATTTCTGGCTGCGTGCCGGCCCACAGCCTCTGTACCGGAGCGGCCCAAGCGACAGCCCACGCCCTGCGTGTGATCTATGAATTGCTGCTCATCCTTTGGTCCAAGCCACTTGATACATTCACGCCGTCTTATGCGGATTCACATGTTTGGCGCGGCGCTCATGGCGGCGGTCTTGATCTCTCTGGGCTCGGCCGCCAGCATCACCGTCAAAGCGGGCGACACCCTGTCCAGCCTTGCGGCGCGCCATGGCACCACGGTCACGGCCCTGCTCCAGATCAATCCAAGTGTGCGTGCCAACCAGCTCCGGGTCGGTCAGAAGCTGACGCTGCCCACCCGGCCGGCCTCAACTCCTGGGGTGACCGTCCGCGCCGCCTCGGTGCGCGTCAGCGCGGTGCCGCCCGTTCAGGGCCGTCTGACCACGCCTTTTAATGCCCAGCATGGGGGGCTGGACCTGGCCGCCCCCACCGGTACGCCCATCCGCGCGACCATGGCCGGCACCGTCAAGAGCGCGGTCTTTGATGCGCGCAACGGGTGGGGCTGGACCATCGTGCTGGAGCATGCGGGCGGCCTGACCACCCGGTACAGCCACAACAGCGTCAATCTGGTGCGTACGGGCCAGCAGGTGGTCACGGGACAGGTCATCGCGCGTGTGGGCAGCACGGGCAACAGCACCGGGCCCCATCTCGATTTCCGCGTCTATCAGGCAGGCATTCCCGTGAACCCGTACGGTCTCTTTTAAATCTGAACAGATGTGAAAGGAGAGAGGATGCGTTCCTGGCCCGTCCCAGTCCGCTGCGTCTGGCGTTCCGATGTGGCTTGGGCGGCGCTGGGTGGCGTGCTCGGTCTGGGGTTTCTCGTCTCGAGCTGGAGCTGGCTCGCCCCCTTGCCCCTGGCCCTGCTCTTCCGTGAGATCACGCGGCGCCCCCCCACCGACACGTTCAAACTCACCTGGCTCTTCGGCGCCGGGTTCTTCGCCGCCCACCTGTTGTGGCTGCCCAGCAGCCTTTCGGACTTTCTGGGCCCGGGTGCGGTCATCCTGAGTGTCCTGCTCATCGCCCTGCTGGCCAGCCTGTGGGGGCTGACCGCCGCGCTGACCCGCCAGCTGCTGGGGCCCGCCACGCTGTGGGGCTTGCCCCTGGCCTGGACCGTGATGGACGCGCTACGCGCCACCGGCCCGTTCGGGTTCACCTGGGGCAGCTTGGGCTACGCCTGGGCGAAGACGCCCCTGGTGCAGGTGGCCGATCTGGGTGGCATTGCCCTGGTGGGCCTCCTGGTGGCCCTGAGTGCGGCTGCCCTGGTCTCGGGGCGGCGTTTGGGACGAAGCGCGGTGCTGGGTGCGGTGCTGCTGGCCGCGGGCTACGGCCTGACCCGCCCAGCCGCGCCTGACAGCACACAGCAGGTCCTGCTGGTCCAGGGCAACATCGACCCCCGGCTCAAAGCAGCAGGTCGCCGCACGGAAGAACTGACGCACTACCTGACTCTGACGGCCGCTGGCCTGCGCGCGGCGCCCGCCTCCCTGGTCGTCTGGCCGGAAACGGCCGCCCCGCAGGCCCCCACCACGGCGCCTGTCCGCCGCGCGCTCGCGGCCGTGCCAGTGCCCCTGCTCCTGGGTGCCCCCACCCAGGACGCTGGCCTGCGCAACAGTGTGTACGCGGTGCAGGCGGGACAGACGTTGGGCCGCCAGGACAAACGGCGACTCGTGCCCTTTGGGGAATTCTTTCCGGCCCGCGCCGCCCTGAACGGAGTGTATCGCGCGGTGTTCGCGGGGTTGGGCCTCCCGCCCTTGACCGGCACAGTGCCTGGCACCACCACACAGCCCCTGATCCTGGGCCCCCTCCGGGCTGGTGTCCTGATCTGCTACGAGTCCACCTTTCCAGGCGTGGCCCGCGCCCTGGTGACCCAGGGGGCCAATCTGCTGGTGACGGCGTCGAACGACGCCTGGTTTGGTCCGTCCACTGGCGCGGAGCAGCACTTCCAGATGGGCCGCGTGCGCGCCATTGAAACCCGGCGCTGGTGGGTGCGGGCCGGCAACGACGGCATCAGTGCGGCGGTCAACCCTCAGGGCCAGGTGGTGGCCCGCTTTCCCCGGGGTGTGGCGGGCGCATTCACCGCGCCCTACGGTCTCGCTGAAACCCGCACCCTGTTGGTTCGCTGGGGTGACTGGGTGCCGCTGCTGGCCGGCATCGGCCTCGCCCTGATGTGGGGTCGCCAGCGCTGGCTGACCTGGCGACTCGCCGATTGACGGTTCATCTCCAGCAGAGGCAGCTGTCCTTGGCGGCAGCACACCCCCGTCATAGGCTGTATGCATGAATATATTTGCAGGCATACGTTTGAGGCGGTGTTGTGGACCTTCCCAGGAGAGGCGACATGTCGGGTAGGACGCTGGCCAATTGGCGCCGCTGGCTGCCGCCGGTCATAGCGGCCGTGCTGGTGATCATGCTGGTCGCGGCCCTGACGCGCCCTGACCGCTCAGGGAAAGCTGGGAGCCCCCTGCTGGACAAGCCCGCCCCTGCCTTTACCCTGCGCAGCCTGGACGGCGTGGAGGTCCGGTTGACCAGCCTGAAGGGCCGCCCCGTCGTGGTGAACTTCTGGGCCTCCTGGTGCGTGCCGTGCCGCGACGAAGCGCCACTGCTGCGCTCATTGAGTGAAACCCAGAGTGACCAGGGCCTTGCGGTCCTGGGCATCTCGTTTCAGGAGCCGGAACTGCAAAAGGCCCGTGACTTCATTCGGGCGTACGCCCTGGCCTACCCCAGCTTGATTGATCCAGGCGCCCGCACGGCCATCAATTACGGCGTCAGCGGCGTACCGGAAACGTTTTTCATTGACCGGGAAGGCATCGTCCGCAGTGTCGACCGGGGCGGGCTCACCACGGCCCGGTTAAGTGAAGGCCTGCGCCGCATCGGGATCAACTGGCCATGAGACGAACCGCCTCATGGCTTCTGCTCAGCAGCACGCTGCCAGCTGCGACAGCCCTCACCCCCGCACAGGAGGCGCAGGTGCGCCAGATCGGAGCAGAGCTGCGCTGTCCAACGTGCACCGGCCTGCCCATCACCGAGAGCGGCGACGCACTGAGCGTTCAGATGCGGCGGGAGGTTCGTGAACAGGTCAAAGCGGGTCGAAGTCAGCGCGAGATTGACGAGTGGATGGTGTCGCGGTACGGCCGCGCCGTTCTGTTGAAACCACCGAAGCAGGGGCTGAATCTGGTGCTCTGGGGGATGCCGTTCCTGGCCCTGGGGGCAGGGGCCGTGCACTTCTGGCGCACCTTGCACTTCCGGCAGACGAGGCGGGGGCCACGCACAGCGACCGATCCATATCTCGCCCAGGTGCGTCAGGCCACGCGGCCATCAGAGAGCGGCGACCGTTGACTTCGGTCGCCGCTCCGCCCAGCCTTTTACTGCCGGTGCTCGGGATGGGGGTCTACACTCAGCCACTGCTGATGCACTTGGGCGTGACTCAGGTTGAGGTGGACATGCTCATCCACGTGATCCACCGCGCTCAGCGGAAGCCAGTGATGCTGGCCGGACTCGTCCTTGGTGAGCTTGATGTACTCGCCGTCCAGACGGTCCACCTGGCCATGGGGCTGACCATCGGCGCAAACAACGGGCATATGCTCTCTGATCTGATCTTGTCCAGTCATTGTGGTGCCTCCTGAGCCCCGAACGTACGCCTCAGCCCCCACGCCCCGATGAAGCCCGAGCCAAGTCGCCTTCATATCTGAGTAGACTTACATATGAGCGTCAGCTCAGCTATCATCAGGCCATGACCCCCACCACCCGGAAGGACCATCCGGACCACCTGACCTATTTCGTTGAGGGCATGGACTGCGCCAGCTGCGTGCAGACGGTCGAGCGCATGGTGGCCACGCTGCCCGGCACCAGTGAAGTGAAGACCAGCTTTACCAAACAGACCCTGACCCTGCACCTGGACGAAGGGCAGACGCCCCGGGGCACCCTGGAGAAGAACCTCAAATCGCTGGGGTACGCGCCGTCTCTCCTGGGCCCTGCCGCGTCAGCGGGGCCCCAGGGCCATGACCCCCATGCCGGTGATCACGCGGGCCACACCCATGAGGTCGCGCCCGCCGGCACGCCGTGGTACCGCACCGGTCAAGGCCGACTGGTCGTGGTGTCCGGCGCACTGCTGGCGCTGGCCTGGCTGCTGGGTTTCCTCCAGCCGTCGCTGTCGACCGCGGGCTATATCGCCGCCACCCTGCTCGGCGTCTGGCCGCTGGCGAAAAAGGCGCTCGCCAGTGCCCGCCTCGGGGACCCGTTCAGCATCAACATGCTGGTCAGCCTGGCGGCGATTGGCGCTGTGGCCATCGGGGAAGCCGCCGAGGGCGCCGTGGTGGTCTTCTTCTTCGCGGTCGGTGAACTGCTTGAAGGCGTGGCCGCTGGCCGGGCGCGCGCCGGTATTCAGGCGCTCGCCGCCCTGGCCCCGAAAACCGCGTTGCTGCTCGACGGCCCCCAACCCCGGGAAGTCCCCGCCGACACCCTTCAGGTCGGCCAGACCGTGCAGGTCAACCCCGGCGCGCGCGTGCCCGCCGACGGCACCATCCTGACCGGCACCTCCAGTCTCGACGACAGCCCCGTGACCGGCGAAAGTGTGCCCGTGGTCAAAGGCCCCGGCGACGCCGTCTACGCCGGCAGCATCAACACGGACGGCACCCTGCACCTCCGGGTGGACAAGGCAGCGGCCGACAACACCATCGCGCGCATCATCCACATGGTGGAAGAAGCCGAAGGCAGCAAAGCCCCCACCGCGCGCTTCATTGACCGGTTCAGCCGGTACTACACCCCTGGGGTCGTCCTGGTCTCCGCCCTGGTCGCCCTGGTGCCGCCCCTGTTCTTCGGTGGGCTCTGGCACGACTGGCTGTACAAGGGCATCAGCCTGCTGCTGATCGGCTGCCCCTGCGCGCTGGTGCTGAGCGTACCTGCCTCCATCACCAGCGCCATCAGTGCCGGGACCCGGCGTGGCCTGCTGATCAAGGGCGGCGCGGCGCTGGAAACCATCGGCTCAGTGAAAACCATTGCCTTTGACAAGACCGGCACCCTGACCGCCGGCCGGCCACGGGTCACCGACGTTGTGGGCGAACAGCTGGGCCGGTCGGACGTCCTGCGTCTGGCGGCCGCCGTGGAGTTCGGCAGCAGTCACCCGCTGGCCAAGGCCATCACGGCGGCCGCGCAGCAGGAGGGCGTGACCATCCCCGCCGCTCAGGACGCGCAGGCCCTGCCAGGCAAGGGAGCGAGCGCCACGGTGGAGGGCCGCACCCTGAGTGTGAGTTCCCCGCGTCACGCAGCAGCACTCGCCCCCCTGAGTCCGGCGCTTCTCAGCACCATCACTCAGTTCGAGGCGCAGGGCCGCACCGCTGTGGTGCTGCTGGACGGCGCCACGCCTTTGGGGGTGCTCGCCATCCGCGACGAACCTCGCGCCGACGCCCGCGCCGCACTCGCCCGCTTGAAGGACCTGGGCATTCAAACGGTCATGCTGACGGGCGACAACGCCCGCACCGGGCAGGCCATCGCCCGTGACCTGGGGCTGGACGTGCAGGCCGAGTTGCTGCCCGAAGACAAACTGCGCCTCATTGCCAGCTACAAAGCGCAGGGTGGCGTGGCGATGGTCGGGGACGGCATCAATGACGCCCCCGCCCTGGCCCAGAGTGATGTCGGGATCGCCATGGGGGGCGGCACCGACGTGGCCCTGGAAACCGCCGACGCGGCCCTCTTGCGCGAGCGGGTCTCGGGTGTGGCTGACCTGGTCGCCCTGTCGCGCGCCACCATGGGCAACATCAAGGTCAATATCGCCTTCGCCCTCGGGCTCAAGGCCATCTTCCTCGTCACCACCCTGCTCGGCTACACCAACCTCTGGATGGCCATTCTGGCCGACACCGGCGCCACTGCCCTGGTCACCGCCAACGCCCTGCGCTTGCTGCGCTGGAAAGGCCAGGACGCCCTGACCACTCCCGCTCCCCACACGGACGCTGCGGTGCCCGCGTGACGGCCGCAAAGGCGCCCATCACCCTCTACACCGTGCCCAACTGCCCGGACTGCCACGCCGTCGCGCGGCTGCTCAGCCGCTGCGGGGCCGCGTACACCGAACGGGATCTGCGCCAGGACCCAGGCGCCCTGGCGGCGCTGCGCCAGGTCACCGACGTGCGGGTCGCCCCCGTCACCGTGGTGGGCGAGCAGGTCTTTTTCGGCACGGTGGACCAGCAGCGCCCGGGCCTGCTCGCCGCGCTCAAGGGCACCGCATGAAGTGGCGTCCCCTCCTCCTGGTCCTGGCGCTCCTGGTCGCCGAAGGCCTCCTGAAAGCCTGGGCCGTCACCACCCTTGAGCCAGGGGTGAATCGCCCACTTCTTCCAGGTGTCCTTCACCTGGGCTTCACCCTGAATCCGGGCATGGCGTGGGGCCTGCTGGGCGGCTTTGCCGCGCCCCTGGCGGTGCTGCGGGTGCTCGTCGGCACCGGTCTCGTGGGCGCCCTGGGCCTGGGCCGTGTGCCCCACCGCTGGATCTGGCCCCTGGCCCTGATCGCAGCGGGCGCCCTGGGCAACGGCCTGGACGGGCTGATGCGGGGCGCCGTGGTGGATTACCTGACGTCACCCCTGCTGGACACCGTGTCCAGACTGGTGTCCAAAGCGCCTTTTCCCATCTTCAACCTGTCGGACGTGCTGGTGTGTGCTGGGACGGGGGCGCTCTTCGTGCTGGCCTGGCGCCAGGACCGCCGCGTTCACCCGCGTGGGTCGCAGCCGCAGTCATGAGCCAGGCGCACCCTCACCATCTCACGTTCTCTTCTGGAGACCCTATGAAACGACTCCTGCTGCTGTCCCTCACGGTCTTTCTCGCTGCTTGCAATCAGAACGGGGGTGAGATTGAGGGCGTCAAAAGTTTCAAGTTCGAGGGCGGCGCCCACAAGCCAGGCCGCCTGGAGTACGCGCAGCGCCCACCGGCGGGCGGGGAACACAACTCGGCCTGGCAGAACTGCGGCGTGTACGAACGGCCCATCTACGACGAGTACGCGGTGCACAGCCTGGAGCACGGGGCAGTCTGGGTGTCCTACCGGCCGGATCTGGCGACCAGTCAGGTGTTGCAACTCCGCGAGGTCCTGGACGGCCGGACTTACACCCTGCTCTCGCCCCACGAGACGCAAAAGGCCCCCATCGTCCTCAGTGCGTGGAACAAGCAACTGGAGGTGCAGGACGCCTCGGATCCCCGGATCAAAGCGTTCGTCCAGACCTACGAGCAGGGCGGTGAAGCACCAGAGATAGGAGCCTCATGCAGCGGCGCGTACGACGACACCGTCTGATTCGCTGGGCAGGTGCGGCGCTGGCCACCGCCGCACTGGGTGCCGGCCTGGCCGTCGCCTGGCCGGCGCCGCCCCGCGAGCCCAGTGCGGACGTGACCTTCGCCCGCGATATGGCGGCCCACCACGCCCAGGCCGTGACCATGAGTGTCAGCCTCCTGAGGCGCGCGGCCGACCCCGAAGTGCGCCTGCTGGCCCAGGACATCCTGCTGACCCAGCAGGCGCAGATTGGGCAGATGCAGGGCTGGTTGATGGCCTGGGGCCGGCCGCTGGCTGGTCGGGAGGCGCCCATGAAGGGCATGGACCGGTCGGCCATGGGCATGGCGTCAGCGGCCGACGAGGCCGCGCTGAACACCCTGCCCGTGGTCACCGCCGAGACCCGGTATCTGCTGCTGATGCGCCGCCATCATCAGGGCGGGGTGGCCATGGCAAAGGCGGCCCTGAACGCGGTGCGCCGCCCGGAGGTGCGGGCGTTTGCGAAGCGGGTCGTGAGCGCTCAGACCACAGAAATTCAGGCCATCGACGCGATGCTCAGGGCCCGCAAAGTCAGCGTTCCGCCACCCGCCCCGTCCCACTCGATGGACACGGTGGATCATGAGTGACCACGGCCACAGCCACGGCGCCGCTGCCAATGCCCGCCAACTCACGCTGGCGCTGCTCCTGACCGGCAGTTTCCTCGTCGTTGAGGTTATCTATGGCCTGCTCTCGGGCAGTCTGGCCCTGCTCTCGGATGCAGGCCACATGCTCACCGACGTGATGGCCCTGGCACTGTCGCTGTTCGCCCTGAAGATCGGCCAGCGGGCCGCGGATCGCCGCCGCACCTTCGGGTACCGCCGCGCGGAGATTCTGGCGGCCACAGTGAACGCGGCGGCCCTGTTCGCCATCGGGCTGTACATCCTCGTTGAGGCGTATGGACGGCTGCGGGCACCGGTCGAGGTGCAGACCACCCCCATGCTGATCGTGGCCACCTTAGGGCTTGTGGTGAACCTCATCAGTGCGCGCCTGCTGGTGCAGGGCAGCGGGGACAGCCTGAACATGAAGTCGGCCTACCTGGAGGTCATGGGTGACCTGCTGGGGTCAGTGGCCGTCATTGTGGGCGCGCTCCTGATCCGCTTCACCGGCCAGACCTGGATTGATCCGGTGCTCGGGGCGTTGATCGGCCTGTGGGTGTTGCCGAGAACCTGGCAGCTGCTCAAGGCGAGCGTGAATGTCCTGATGGAAGGGGTGCCGGACGGTCTGGACCTCAGCGCGCTGCGATCTGAACTCGCCGCCCTGCCAGGCGTGACGGACGTACACGACCTGCATGTGTGGAGCGTCAGCAGCGGCGAGCACAGCCTCACGGCGCATCTGGTCAGTCCGGCCCCACCTGCCGACCTGCACGCCCGGATCAGCGAAGTGGCCAGCCGGCACGGCATTGAGCACGTCACGGTGCAGCTTGAGGTGCCCGGGGCCCACCGCACGGCCAACACCCATCTTCACCCTTAATTCCCCCATGTTGAAGGACACACCATGACGTCTGACTCCCTGCCCCTCGCACAGGCCCCCCGGTCCTGGCAGCGCTCGCTGACCCTGGCGCTGCTGGCGGTGGCGGCCCTGCTGTCCCTGGCGCTGCTGTACACCCGGCTGCGCAACCCGCAGGCCCTCCTCGGTACGGCCTATCCGCCCGGCACCGCGGCCCCGCCCCTGGCCGGGACCGGTGACGACGGTCGTCCCCTGGCCCTGGCTGATTTCAAAGGCAAAACGGTGGCCGTCTTTTTCGGCTTCCTGAACTGCCCAAATATCTGCCCCACCACCCTGGCGGCCCTGGAACGGGTGCGGCAGACACTCCCAGAGCGGCAGCGCACAGATTTTGTGAGTTTGCTCGTTACGGTTGATCCTGGGCGGGACACGCCAGCGGAACTGCGCTCATACGTCCGCTACTTCAGCCCAGACGCCCGCGGTCTGGTGATCCCCAAAACGCCGCTGCGCCAGGCGGCAGCCGCCTGGGGCGTCGGGTTTGAGTATTCGAATGTCACGGCGCCCGACCGCTACGACGTGAATCACACGACCGGTGTCTATCTGGTTGACAAAGAGGGCAACCGGCGAGTGGTGTGGGATTACACGCAGCTCAACCTCACGGACCGGATTGCGGCGGACGTGCGGACGGTGATGCAGTGACAGCAGGTGTCTTGACCAGCCTCTACACTGACGTGATGAGAACCGCCTCTCAAGACGACGTGTGCGAAGTGACCTGTCTGCATCCGGAGGCCGTCCAACTGGCGCGCACCCACCAACCGGAGGACGTCTGCATTGAGGACGCAGCCGCCTTTTTGAAACTGATGGCGGACCCCACCCGGCTCAAGATTCTGAGTGCGCTGAAGACGACTGAGCTGTGCGTGTGTGATCTGGCAGCGGTGGTGGGCATCAGCGAGAGTGCCGTTAGTCATCAGCTGCGCCTCCTGCGCACCGGCCGCATCGTCACGTTCCGCAAGGAAGGCCGCATTGCCTATTACCGGCTCCTCGATCACCATGTCACGACCACCATCCGTAATGCCCTGGATCACGCGACCGAGTAAGGGGCAGCGGCGGACGCTGGCGCTCGCCCTCCTGGGCGGCGCGCTGGTCAGCGTGCCCACCGGGTGGTGGCTGGCGGACAGCCTGCGCTGGCGCTCGCCGCTGTACTGCATTGAGACGCCTGGTACGCTGTGGAACGGTCTGGCACCGCTCCCCGTCGGCCTGAGCCCCACCTGTCCGGACAGCCAGAGTTACCGCCGGGAAGTCCGGGCTGGGGAGAGCCGGGTTGAGCAGTACCTGGTGTCCGGCTGGCAGCCGCTGGTCGCGGCCCAGGTCCTGCGAGACAAAGGTTTTATTCTGCTGGACGACGAACTGCGGGAAGCCACCCACTACTCGGCCTTTATGGGCCGCGCCGTACCGGCCGAGCTGCACTACACGGCCGTGCAGCAGGGTCCCAACACCCTGATCACCATCAGCGGGGCCGCACAGTGAGCCGGTCCAGGTAACGGCGCAACAGATGGCCCAGGCCCAGATGCGCTGGCTGCTGAGTGTCCTGTGTGTCCTCGGCGCCTTCGTGTACCTGGGACGCGAGCCTCTGGCCCTGGCCACCCCAGGCGCAGCCGCGCATGCGGGGCATTCTGGAGCCAGCGGGCCGGCCGAGCCGGCCGAGGGTGGGCGGACTGGGGCACGGTGCTGGCCATGGTCCCAGCGTTCGGCTTCTCCACGCGGCGCATGGCGGCGCAATGGCCGTCTGGCTTGGCGGCGTGCTGACGTTGGTGGCCTGGCCGGACGGCCGTCTGGCAGCCCTGACCCGCTTTGCACCGGTGGCCACGGCCTGTGTGCTGGTGCTGGCCGTGACGGGCATAGTGGCCACCTGGGAACATGCTGGCGGCGTGCCCACGCTGGACAGCCGTTACGGCCGGCTGCTGCTGCTGAAACTGGTGTTCGTTGGCGTGACGCTGGGGGTGGCGGGCCTGCTCCGGCGACGCCTGGCGCGTCAGGGCCGCGTGGACGCCCTGCTGTCACTGGAAGTGGCGCTGTTGAGCCTCATCCTGGCGGTCACCGCCAGTCTGTCCGTCACGCCGACGCCCACCCACGGAAGCGTCCCCTTCGGCCCCCTGTTGACCTGAACAGCAGCAGAGGCCAGAGGAGTCTTCCCCTGGCCTCTGCTGCCGGTGCGGACTGCAGGCGACCCGTTGTGCCGACCACACTGGGGGTGGCGTGGCCGTCGTTCACCTCACCTGTACACTGAAGAAGCCTGACATGGGTCAGGCTTTCATGCGGCGGCGCCCATTGGGGGCGCCGTTTGTCCTGTTCACTTGGGCTCGTTGAGAATCACGATACGGCCTTCTGGCTCAGCGTCCACCGCAGGCTGCCCCTGCAGGTAACGCACCAGGATGTCCACGTCCAGCGTCCCCGTGTCCAGGCGGGGCGCACCCTGAAACATCGTGAACCCGTCCCCTCCACCCGCCGTGAAGTTGTTCATGGCCACCTTGTAGGCTTGGGCGTCGACGAGCGGCTGGCCGTTCAAGGTCACGGCCGTCACGCGGCTGCCCGCTGGGCGCCCCAGGTCAAAGGTGTAACTCACGCCGCGGCTGACATGCAGGAACTGCCCCTTGTTCTCACTCCAGGTGGCCACGCCGTGTTCCAGTGCCGCCTTGATCTGGGTCCCCGTCAGGGTCAGAACCGTCAGGGTGTTGCCGAATGGCTGCACCGTGATGGCCTCGTCAAAGGTAATCGGGCCAGCGTTGATGCTGGCCCGCACGCCACCGCCATTCACGAACGCGAGTTGTGCGCCAGCATTCTGCGCGGCGGCCAGCGCGGCGTCGGCCAGCACGTTCGCCATGGTGCTCTCGCGCCGGCGCACGATCTCCCGGTTGCCGTTCAGGCCGCGCGTGGTTTGCCCGATCACCCGTTGGCGCAGGTTCGCAATCGGCACGGTCAGCGTCTCCACCATGCGCTTGGCGGTGGGGTCTTCAGCGATGTCAGCGGTGACGGGCACGGGGTTCCCCTCCCAGCTTTCGACCGCACCGCTGTCATTGAAGGTCACTTTCAGGCGCCCCAGCACTTTGCCCCACTCCCACGCCGCCACCAGCAGGGTGCGGTTGCCGTCTGGGTTGGGGATGATGGTCGGATAGGGCCCCTCACTGGCGGGAAAATCTTTAGTGGTAAAGGTGCCCAGCAGGGTATGCGAGTGCCCACCCACAATCACGTCGATGCCGGGGACGGTGCGCGCCACCTGCTGCTCCAACGTGTAACCCAGGTGGGAGACCAGAAAGATCTTGTTGACGCCCTGGGCCTGCAGTGCGCTGACACTGTTGCGCAGGCTCGCCATCAATTCGAGCATTTTCACGTTCGGGCCAGGCGAACTGATCTGCGGCAGGTCCGGCGTCACGGCGCCGATCACGCCCACCTGCTGCCCGCCGACGGTCATCACGGCATAGGGTCTAATCCGGTCTTTGAGCAGGGGCTCGGCCGTGACGTCCAGGTTCGCGGCCAGCAGCGGAAAGGTGGCCCGCTCCGCGAACTTGGCCAGCGCCTCTGGACCATCGTCGAACTCATGGTTGCCCACCGCCATGGCGTCGTAGCCCATCAGGTTCATGAACAGAACGTCGGCCAGACCCTTGTACACGTTGTAGAACAGTGTGCCCTGGAAGGTGTCGCCGCCCGACAGGACCAGGGGGTTTGGGTCCTGTGCGCTGAACTGCTTCACCAGTGTGGCCTGCCGGGCGTAACCGCCGTACAGGTTGTCGCCGATCTTGGTGGGCTCCAGGCGCCCGTGCAGGTCGTCGGTGTGCAGCACGGTCACCGTCAGCGGCGCGGCGTAGGCGCTGCTCAGGAGGGCTGTGGTCAACAGGGCCAGTGAGAAGCGGGTCATGGGCCACCAGTATAAGAATCTGGCGTCAGGCGCTGTGCACCGCGACCTGCTCGGCGGCCCACATGCCAATTCAAAGGGCGAACAGCGTATTGGCAGTGGCCCAGTCCAGCACTCCTGGTGGCCCTCCCGGGGTGGCTGGTCATGATCCAGCGCGCAGGCGGAGGGCCAGTTGATGCACCTGTCGTCCGTCCAGAGACGTGGGATGGACAAGGCACATCGCGCCTTGTCGCTTGGCGCAATGGCCTGGCCCTCTGACGTCAACCGTCGCTCCTCTCGCGTAAACCACGTCCACTGCGTCGCGCTCAGTCCTATGCTGACGCTGTGTCCCGTTTCAACCATGTCCCGCAAGTGGAGAGGTACGCGGTCTCTGCCGGGCTGCACACCAAAACATTGACGTTCATCAGACCACAGCGAGCGTGTCTCTCCATCCTCAATGAGCGGCCCCTGGACGATTTTCGTCCACTGTCGGTCAGCCTGGGTAAAAGCACAGCTGACGTGCTGATCTGGTCGGACTGGGACATCATCTTTGCCTACACCACCTACTTCACGGGTGCCATTCAACATGACCATTTCATGCAACTGGCGGCTGATGTCGTTCAGTCAGGTCTGGCCGTCGTCTCGCATTACTCCGAAGGATTTCTCATCTGGAAATCTCAGTCTATTCACGCTGAGCCCTTTGACATTCATCGGGAACCATTCGTCAGGCCACGCACGGTAGAGTTCACGTTTCCCGACGGACTCGGGCCCTATCAAATGCAGTGTGCCCTCCACGCCGCACAGATGAGGTTTTTCGAGCACCATTACGTGAGTCCAATGGTGGCGAAGGAGCTGCTCTATTTCAAAGCGTTCTTGGAGCCTTGTGAGCTCAAGACGGAGGGCAAGCACATCAGGCTTTACCCGTCCCTGACCGTTCACCAGAACGGGGTCTTCCAGATGCATTTCCGCCTGATGTCAAATGGAAATCTGATCTCGACTCGGGAATTGATCGACGACTTCCTGAATTCGTCCATGGCAGTGGCCACGGATATCCTCGTGCCTCCAGCCCTCATGAAGTTAGATGGGCGGAAGCTGATCTTCGAAGATGATTATTACGAGAGCAGGCGCTCAGCGCTGCGCCAGTGGCGAAGGCTTGAAAACCTGATTGCCCGCTCGGTCAACCGAGTTGAGGGTGGCCCCGATTCATTCGACCACGATTTGATTTCGCTTGATCCAGAAGGCAAGGGGGAGGGGGCGCCAATGTCATTGACGACCGTCACCACCATGCTCAGCAATGCGCTGACGACCCTCCTCAATCAGCCCAGGATGGGGTGGCGCTATCGGCTTCTTGGGCCAAAAAAAGCGCGCTACGAACAGGGTGAATTTTGGCGCGGCACCCCGAACGTGTACCTGCTCTCCGTGCGCAATCATCCGCTGACCGCCTCGGACATTCACAGCAGATACGCCGCAGAACTGGGGCACATCATGAGCCGCTCCAAGGACATTCCTGGCCCTCACGCTCAAAAACATCTGGGTGAATCCTTGCGATCAGCGGAGGATTATCTGAGCTATACCGGTCAGGCCCTCAACCTGTTCGTGTACTCCCGCTCAGGACGTGATGGATATGAAGGAGATGACCCGAACGCCAACGAACTGATTTATGCGCTTCAATCACATGTGGATTTGGTGGATTTCATCAATGGCAGTCTGTGGCAATGTGAGGAGCGCGCTCTCCTTCACGCCCACACTGTTGAGGAGCTGATCACCAACCGGAAGCGCCAGACGTTATATGACTACGCCAGTCGACGTCCTTTTCACTTCGGTGAGCTCAATGATTGGTTCACTGAGGTACAGAAGGCGCACAACATCGAAGCAACAAGAGCGGCCATCGCATTCAATACGACTCTGAATCTTGAAAAATTCAAAGAACGTCGAAATTTCAAGAGACAGCAGTTCCAATGGCTGATGGCCGCCCTGCTGGGCGTCATTGCGGCGGGGACATCCGGCGGCAAACTGGTGAGCCTGTTCTGGGAAGGCGCGGGAGGCCTGCCTCAATCGGAACTCCGGTATGCCCTCGTGGCCATGACGGTTGTTGCCATGGTGTTCCTTGCTGCGTACAAGGGATTTGTGGAGCCAATCGGGGCAGAGACCTGAGCCGGATTCCGGATCATCCGTTCCGGCACCGAAGTTTCGGTGCCTTCACGCCGCTCCGTCCCCGTTTTTCCTTCTGTCTTCGGTGGGGTACACCCGTTCTTCCATCACGGGTGTACCCGAATCCTGATGAGCCGTGCAGGGTGGATGGGCGGCGGCGGAACTGGTGAACGTCCTTGCCCCCGCCCCTGGCCTGCGCCGGGTTGTCGTCCTCAGGTGACCTTCAGAGCGCCGGTTTACTCGTGGGGGGGCGGTTGATCCGGGTCGCAGTAATCAATGGCCGCGCTTTGAAACGTGCCAGTCACAATTTCCCGTTTGAAGGGGTAGCCAACCCGCACGCCTTCCGCCGCACATTCGAGGGTGAAGCGCTCCCCCGGCGCCACCGACGTGTCGCCCAGCCGCAGTGGCCGCTTGGCCTCGTAAATGGCGCAGTAGGGTGTGCAGAAGTAAAAGCCGACGGGCGTGCCACTGCTGGTCCGGGCGATGGCGGCGCCACCCGTCTCCACGGCGCGCCGGATGTCATCCCACAGGGCCACACTTGCGGCTGGATCGGGGTCCAGGGCCCACATCTCGGCAATCACGCGCGCTGCATCCGGGTTGCGTTTCAGGGACGCGGTGGACGCTGGATCGGTCATGGCCCAGGGGTCAAACCCCTTCTCGCCGGGCAGCGGCGTGCGCAGGAAGGGCCCACCTCCCCGTGGGCGCTTGGGCGCGCCTGTGCCCGGCGGGCGCTCATTCATCAGGGCCGGGTAGCTGATCAGTTGGCCGGCCCGGTACAGGGCTTCAATGGCGGCTTTGGCCTGGGTTTCAATCTGCTCATGCAGTTCGGCGGAGGCGTTCGGCCGGTACATGCCCGCGGCGTACTGGGCTTTGGACATGGCTTCGGCAAACTGACCTCGAAGCTTGGCGAGTCTGGCCTGATCGCTGGGGGGCGTGGCCTCCTCCAGGCCGTGCATCGCCGCTTCGGCATGCAGGCGCATGGCCTCCAGCGCCGCCATCATGGCCTCCAGGTGGGGCCGGGGACAGGGCTCCACGGGCGACCAGGCCGGCAGGGCAGCGGGCAGGGTGCCCTGGGGCAGTCAAAGTCGGGATCATGGGTCGCCTGGCTGGCGTGACCCAGCCAGCGCTGCACCTGCTGGTAATAGGCCTCCACCTGATCAAATGTTACGGGCGGCACGAAGCCCACGGTGCCTGGATCGGCCGTTTCATCGGCCGCCAGCATCTTGTCCCCCAGGGTTTGCAGGGCGAAAGCGTTCCAGGCGCAGGCCAGTTCCAGCCCCACATGGCGCTTGAGGGCAAAGGGACTGACGCCGCCCACCAGCAGGTCGAAGCGGCGGCGTTCCGCCGCGTCCAGCAGGGGATGCACCGCCGCACCCGCCTGCCGGTAGGCGTAGAGGGTCTGCGCGTCGCGCTCGCCACGGGTAAAGGCGCGCATCCGCGCCCAGATGCCTGGAGTCTCCATAACACCTACTGTACGGGGGGCGAGACGGACGCGCGGCAGAAGTTGAAGGCACACCGTGCAGGACCAGGTTTCAGCAACGGCCTTCAGGGCCATTCGCAGCCTGTTTTGCGTCGGTCCCAGACAGACGCCAGGTCGGCCGATGCCTCCTTCCTGCAAAAAGGGGCAGTGGTTTTCCGATACATTGCCCTGCGCCACGGACGTGACCTCCGGTGCTCAGCCGGCGCCTGCCACCTGCCTGGCGATCAAGCGTAGGCGGGGAGAACCTCTTGAGTAGACTGGACCACCTTCCATGACGGCAGATGACCTTTCCCCCAATGCCTCATCACATGGGCTGTCGGCCGAGCTGCTCAACGTCACGCACGCGCTTCGTGTACGCTTTCCCAGACGGCCAGCCGAGATTCGACAACCCACCGAGAATCTGCAAGAAGCCTATGCCCAGGCGCAGGACCTGAGCAACGAATTCCTCTCTCAACTCACGCTCTTCGGCACCCTCTCTGGCGCGCGGGCCACCCCCCGGCCGAACGGCATCAAAAGCTGGGCCCGCACGGAAGAGAAAGGTAATCTGTTCGGTCTGGTGCCACTCGACATCCTGGGGGGCAAATACGTGTTTGGGCAACTCGCCCCCCTATACGCGGCGGCGGCGCGCGTGCATGAGGGCTTTGACGTGCTGGCCTTTCAAGACCGGTTCCTCAAGCCTCAGGCCAGTGGCTACCGCGACCTGCAGTTTGTGGTCTCTGTGCAGGGGCACGCGGCGGAAATTAAGTTCTGTCACGCGGCATTTGATGAGCTGGACGCCTATGAGCACCGCCTGTACGAAATGCGGCGGGTCCTCGAACGCAAGGCAGAACTGTCCGCCATTGAGCGGATTGTCTTGGATACACTCATTGATGCGAGTACACTGATGTACCAGCAGGTCTGGGCCAGCGTCAGTGCAGAAGGAGGCGGTGAGTAGATGACCAAGTTTTATCTGGTGGGCACCGTGCCCGTCAAAATCGAGAAGCGTCCCGACGGTGCGACGGTGGTTCAGGCCTTTAATGTCCAGCTGGGCCGCCTGGAGAACAACTCCCGCTACTACACCATGATCCGCCGCGATGACACCGGACTGGTGCGGGTGATCACAGAAGCGGAGTTTGACGCCCAGGTGGCGGCCCTGCGGCTCAAAGCGTCCTGATCAGCGAACCTTGCGCGGGGGTGGCCTCAGGCCACCCCCGCGTTTACGCCTCACTGAAGGCCAGCACGTCGGCCATGGCGCGCTGAGCGGTCAGCACCAGCCCAGGCTCCGCAATCTTTTCTGCCATGAGGCGCGCCCGCATCAGCCGTTCCGGGGCAGATGGATCCTGAATGCGGGCCAGTTCCCGGCTGTAGTACAGCGTGGCGAGCGTTTCGTATTCCCACAGCGACCGGGCACGCGCCGCCGCGATGGCCTGTTCATAGCGCGCGCGCCCCAGTTCTTCGTTGCCACGGCGAAATGCGATCAGGCCCTGGGTGGCGCTGAGCGTGAGGCCCAGTTCCGTGTCAGGGGGCAGCGGCTGGGTCCGCGCGAGGTACTGCTGGGCCAGGTCGAGCTGCCCGGCTTCAGCGAGGTAGAAGGCCATGTTGTTCAGCAGCAGGTCCTCGTCCGGAGAGGCGGCCAGCGCCATGCGCGTGAGGTCAATGGCCCGGCTGGGGGTGGGATCAAGCAGGTGCGAGAGATACCCCGCCAGGATCGCGGGTTCTGCGGAAAACGGTTCATCCTGGAACCATGCGAGGTAAGCGGCGCGCGCCGCCTGAAACTGCTGGGCTTCATAGCTGGCCCATCCGGCCGCCTCAAAGTTGCGCGGCACGTCGGGCCACTGGCGCTCATCCAGGTCCAGACGCACTTGAGGGGCCGCCCACTGCACCTGCGCCAGGGCGTTCTCGGTGGGTTGCTCCAGCGCTTGTTGGAGCCGCCGCCGCACGGTTTTGGGTTTGGCGTCCTGGAGTTCCAGGGTGCCGAGGGCCGCGGCCAGCTCACTGATGTGGTGGGGCCGAAATTCCCGGCGGTCCAGCACTTCGCGCGCCCGTTTGATGCTTCGGGGCACCAGGCCCGCCACCATGGCAGCGCTGATCTCGGCGGCCATCAGCCAGGGGTCGTGGGGGGTACGAGGTTGACGCCGGAGCAGATCAACCGCTTCGTCTGGCGCCTGAACGTGCACGTAAAACCGCACGGCCGCCCGGAGCACCAGCCGGTGGTGCGGCGCCAGGCCCACGGCGACCCGCAGGTGCCGCTCGGCCTTGCGGGTCGCGCCCAGGGCGGCGTACATGCGGGCCAGGTCCACGTGGGCCAGTGGGTCGCGGCCAAACGCGTTCAGGTTCGCGCGCAGCCGGCGCACTTCACTGTGCATGTCGTCTGGAGCCAGTTCATCCAGGTTGGCTGTGGGGAGGGAACGCAACCCGGCCAACGGCTGGCCCAGGATGTGCCGGGCGGCCTGCAAGACCCGCGCTGTGGTGTCGTGAGGGTGGCGCAGCAAAAAGGCGGCGGCGGCCTGCGCGCCCTCAATCTGGCGCAGGAGGGTGGCCGCGCCGGTGAGTTCAGCGGCCCGCCCCACGGAAGGGTGTAGGGCAAATGCCGTCTGTAACTCCAACAGGCGGACGCTGGCCTGCGCCCGGACACGCTGCGCTTCCTTGGGCGGCGCAGCGTTCAGGCTGTTGGCTTCGCCCAGCTGGACGGCGGTGGCGGTCTCCCGCCAGCGCGGAAGGACGCGCCGGTCTTCCTGCCGCGGCAACTGGGTCACCGCGCACGCCGCTGGGCCAGCAGGGCCCGCTGCCGCAGCCGGTCAAACAGACTCACGTACCGCTGCACGCCCGTGGGGTCAAGGGTGCCGACGTTGCTCGGGTGCCCGCGCCGGGCAGGCTCTGGAAAGCAGAGTTCCCGGATACAGCGGGCCAGGTCGGGAGTCAGCTCCGGCCCGACCCGGGCCAGCAGATCACGCTCGACCGCCTGCATCGCCCGGCCAAAGGCGCTCAGCAGGTGCGGCACCAGATCCGCAAAGCTGCCTTCCCACTCCCCGCAGAAGATGATGGGCTGAAGGGGCTCGTCCAGCTCAGCGTACAAATACGTATTGAAGTGCTGATGGGTAAACAGGAAGGTGACCAGCCCGCCCAGCATGTAGAGGTCAGCCCATTTGCGCTCCCGCCAGACTTCGGTGGACGGCGCGAAATACAGCACTTCGGGCGGGGCGTACTCCATGGTGCCGGAGAACAGATGCTCGTGGTGGGGGGAGGTGCCGCGGGCGTCCACGGCCCGGCCCAGGTCGCCAATCTTCCAGCCGTCCCCGGGAAACACCAGGACGTTGGCGGGTTTCAGGTCATTGTGGGCGTACCGGGCCCCGTGCAACTGCTGCAGCCCCACCGTGACGTGGTGAACGCAGTGCAGCAGCCAGACCGAATCGATGGTCGTCATGGCCAAGTGGTCGCGGATGTCCCCGGCCGCGCGGTCAAACACGATGTAGGGCACCGGGACGATGCTGCCAGGCAGCCGCTCCTCGCCGTGATCCATCGCCCGCACGACGCGGTGCATGCGCAGGTCCCGGCAAATGTCGAGCAGTTTGACTTCGAAATTGAACTGCGCGGACACGAGTTGCAGCTCGAGCATGACGTTGGGGGCCTGGTAGACGTCAGACAGGTCAATGGCTTTCAGGAACCCTTCGCGCCCGTCGCGGTGCCGCACGAAGTAGCCGACCGAATGCTGCCCTTCATGAACGGGCGCCGCGGTGCCCAGGGGCGTCAGCACGTCCCAGCCGCTGGCCAGGGTCAGGCCGGCCAGGAAGTGGGCGGGGTGGGTGTGTGGCGCGCGTGGCGGGGGGTGGGCCATAAGGGTGAGAGGTACCGGTACCGTAGCACGAGTCGCATTCATGATCGCGCGCAACAACCCGTGAAAAGGCATTCTGTGCGGCTCTGGCAGTTACAGGAGGTGGCGGTCAATCAGCCGCTGGGCGTCCTGCCCAACCCCGCCCAGCAGAGCGGAATTCCGCGTGCGTTGCCAGGGAAGGCCCAGGAAGAAGACGCCTGGAACGCGGGTGACACCGCCGTCGTGCATGGGCTGGCCCTGGTCATTGAGCACGTCCACCGCCAGCCAGCGGTAGTTCGGGCGGAAGCCGGTGGCCCAGAGTACGCTCTCGGTTTCCAGGTGCCCTCCGTCCTCGGTGATGAGCGCCCGGCCGGCCGTGCCCACGATCCGCGGCGCGAGCCGGAGCTGCCTGGTCCGGCTTAGGTACCTGAGGTTCGTGCCAATCACAGGGTCCCGGCGCTGCAAGACGCGGCCGAGGGGTGAAGCGGCCTTGACCTCCAGCAGGCCCAGGGCGCTGAGCCCATCAAAGATGTCGCGCCCGAGCAGGCGCTGGGGCAGGGCGGGCTGAGGGCGGCCCTGCGCGACCGTGACCGTGTGGGTGCGGCTGAGTTCCTGGGCAATTTGGGCGCCGGAGTTGCCGGAACCCACCACCACCACGCGGCCGGGGGGCAGGTCGGTGGGCCGCCGGTACGCGCTGCTGTGCAACTGGACCACGTCGGGTGCGAGGGTGCGGGCGAAGGCAGGCGTGTGCGGCGTCTGGAAGGGGCCAGTGGCCACCACGACCGCGCGGGCCGTCCAGTGGCCCTGCGGCGTGTCAGCGGTGAATCCGGTGGGTGTGGCCTGGAGGTGCAGGACGGGGGACGCGTGCGCGACTGGAAGCTCAAACGCCTGGACGTAAGCGTGCAGGTAGTCGGCCACCTCGTCCTTGGTGGGGTAGTGCTCAGGGTCGCCGGGGAAGGGCAACCCCGGCAGGGCGCTGCGTTTGGCCGGGGTGAACAGCACGAGGGAGTCGTAGCGCGCGCGCCAGCTGTCGCCGGTGCGGGCGTTGGCATCGAGGATGCAGAAAGTCCGCCCGGCGCGCTGGAGGTGGTAGCCGGCCGCGAGGCCCGCCTGGCCCCCACCAATCACGAGGACGTCGAGGGGTGCGGCAGACTGGTCATCAGGAGGCACACGCATACCGTCATTATGTATGAATATGTGTTCAGATGTAAAACTGAGATAGACCCAGCATGAGGGAAGTGATGCAGGCCATAGACCTGCGCTGCCCCCGAGGCGCGGAAGGCCATGCCAGCGGCTGGCTCAGGCCACCTGTTCCAACTGGTCTGCGCACGCCAGATCAACCTATTACATTTCCGCATTCTCAAAATGCTCTTCTGAAGTCACTGGTGGTCTTGCCAGTCGAGCGGCCCCTGGACCGCTCGCCAGCGGTGCCGGTCACCTGACCTGGCGTCAGGGTTCGGGGGCTCTGGAAGCCCACGAACAGGCCGCGAGCCCACAGTGCCCCGCCAGGGTTGGCACTGTCACCACGTCCCTGTTCTGGTCACACGGATCTGGTTCGCTTCCCGGCAGGTCAATCTCCGTCTAGCGGGGGTTTGCTCGCAGGGGAGACCAGCGCCGCCTGGAGCGGCTTGCGCTCTCCTCGCCCTGAAGGCTGACAACATGACCCAGACGTTTACGCCCACCCGCACCCCCCCTGTCCTGCCCGGAACCGCACTGCTCGGGCTGAAGGCCACCACCCTCCTGGATCTTGGTGAAGCGGTGCATGCTGGCTTGAGTCCAGCCACTGTCGAGCGGCTGGGCACGCACCTCGGGTTGAGCCTGGCCGAGACCCTGTCACTGCTGAAACTGAGCAGCAGTACGTACCACCGCTACCGGCGCACCGGCCGCGCACTCAGCGCGGACGTCAGCACGCACCTGTACCACCTGGCCCGGGTGACGGAAGCTGCGGAGCGGTACTTCGAGCACAAGGACGCCGCCCACGTCTGGTTGCAGACGCCGCGCGCCACCTTTGGCCACCGCACCCCCCTTCAGTTTGCCCTTCCGCCCGAAGGCGCCGAGTACGTGACGACCGTGCTGAGCAGGCTTGAGCACGGCGTCTACACGTGACCCTGACCCTCCACCGCGTCAGTAAACTGCAGTACGCCACCCAACCCCTCCTCACCGACCATGGCTTCGGCGCCGCAAAGTTTGGCGGTCGCTGGAACAGTGCCGATCGCGCGCTCGAGTTTGACCGCCGCATCATCTACGCCAGTGACACCCTGGGGCAAGCCCTGCTGGAGGTGATTGTTCAAGTGGGCAGCGGCGCGCTGCACCGGGTGCCCCACGGGCATGTCACGCTCGCGGTGGATCCAGATGCCATCGCCGAATTGCCCGCCTCGGCGCTGCCTCCCAACTGGAACGACCCTCCCCTGAGCCCAGCCACCCAAATCATTGGAGACGAGTGGTATGACCTGGGCAGTTCACCCGTCCTGCGCGTCCCGTCTGTGATTCTGCCGCTGACGGTGTATGGCCCTGGACAGGCCAATTACCTGATCAATGCGGGTCATCCCAATATCCGCACGGCGGTTCAACTGGTGATTCTGTCGTTTTATTCCAAGAGGCCAAGTTCGGCGGCTCCAAGTTGTGTGCCGGTCTTTGCGGCATAGCTGCTGACGAACCAGGCGGCGATGCCTCCCAGGCCACCCAACAGCATCAAGGACAGGCCATAGCCTGAGGTCCAGGTGAACAACCCACTCATCACCAGCGGCGTGACGGCCTGCGCCAGATTGACAGGCCGGGTCAGCCAGCCATTGACTGCTCCATACACGGCTGCCGGATACCCACGGACCAACAACTCTGACCGGGCCAGGGTGAGGGCGCCGCTGGCTAACCCAAACAGCACAATGCCCGTCACTTTGCCCCCGGTATGCGCATTCAGAAGCAGCCATGATCCGACAGCCAACAGGCCAAGCAGCATCACAGTCAGTGGTGCCGGTCCCACCCACTTCACACAGGGAACGAACAGCACCCGTCCGGGCAGGGCGCTGAGGCCCAGCAGGCCGGTCAATGCGGCGGCCTCTCCCGGGCTGGAGCCCGATGCCAACAGCAGCGGCGCGAGTTGCAGGCCCACGCCCACCGTGACGATCCGGGCCAGCGTCAGCCCGGCGGCCAACTGCAGGGCGGCGGGGTCAGGGGTGAACGACGCATGGCTTCGCATCCTCCTGGCCTGGCCATGCTCTGGGATCACCCGCCACACCAGCGCCGCCATGACCAGCAGCAGGCCAGCCCATCCCAGCAGGGTGACCCGAAGCCCAGCCCCGTGCAACAACACCGTCGTGAGCGGCACGAAGATCGTGCTGGCCAGTCCAGCGACCAAGGTGACCGTGAGGGTGGCCCGGGTCCGGAAGGCCTCTGAGACCTGCTGCCCCAAGACGGTGAACACCGCCTCATAGAAGGTCAGGGTCATGGCGAACCCAGCGAGCAGCCACCCCAACAGGAACAGCAGGTAGTGGTCCGTCAGGCTCAGCACAAGAAAGGCCACGGCGCCACTCAGGGCACCCCCACTCAACAGCAGCCGTCCACCCTGCCGGTCCAGAACACGGCCAAACCAGGGTGCCAGGACGGCACTCACGAGGAGCGCCGCCGTAAACGCGAAGCCGGTCTGCACCCGGGTCCAGCCGTAAGCCTGTTCCGTGGCGACGGCGAGCAGCGGCTGAGCGTAATACAGGGCGCCGTAGCTCACCGTGCACAAAAGAGCCAGCGTCCACACGACGGGACGCGTGGACGCTGGCGAGGCCATCATCAGCCCAGCGAAATGGGGGCCTGAGGGGCGCAGCAGCCAGAGTCCGGTGCGCAGCCATCGGACGTCGCCTCGGCCGGTGTGCCGCAGCTGTCGCCCGCCTTGCACTGCACGCCAGGGGTCCGCAGGTGCACCGTGATCTGTTCAGACGCGATATCAACGTGCGTCACGTGGTACTGCATCGCGGGGGTCGTGGCATTCCCGTACTCGAAGCGCACCTCGGCTTCATCACGCACGGGAATGTGCTTGACCACGCGGTCGTAGATCGCCAGGAACTTCCGGTTGGTCATGAACCCAGCCTTCGCTTCCTCCGCAGAGCCATCCATCAGCTGAATGACCGTCTCGCGCCAGGAGGAGGCTTTCCCGCCGCAGTCCATCGCTTCGATGGTCACGGCTTTGACTTCCGTGACGTGGTATCCAGCGGGCACCAGGACTTCGCCGTGGAGATGGAATTGCAGCGGCCGCTGGGGCAAGGTTCTCAGGGCTGTCATCAGCTCCTGAGTCGTGGTGAGGTCGCTCAGGCCGGGAATCGGGGCAGTCAGGGTCTGGGTCATCGCAGGGCTCCTTATAGACGTTCTTCGATGAGTAAAGGTAAAAAATTAGCAGGTGGCGCAGGAGGGAGCCGCAGGGGCAGTGACGTTCAATGGCCAGGGCCACTTGAAGGTGAACGGCCGGGCCAGGTGAGCGCAGCGCTGCTGCCGGGCGACCCAGAGCAGGTGCTGATGATGCTCACGGGCGAGGATCTCCAGGGTCATGGGATTCATACGGCCTCCTTTTGCTGCTGCGGCACGGCTGCCAGCAATCCATCCAGAGCGGTGCGGGCGATCAGCATGCCTTTGGCGCTGAGCGTGTAGTACGTCCATTTCCCGCGTTTCTCGGTTTCGACCAGACCAGCCTCAACCAGCAACTTCATGTGATGGCTGGTGGTGGGCTGGGTCAGGCCGAGCATCTGCTGGACGTCGCAGGTACACACGCCCTGCCCGGTGGAGCAGCAGCCGGCATCCACGGTGGCGAGGAAGTGAAGGGCCCTGAGGCGGTGTACGTCCCCCAACGCCTTGAATACCACCGCTGTTCCATCGAAGTCCATGGATGTAATGTACAGAACGCATAGAGGATTGTCAATGGGAGCAAGCATGATTGAGCTGCTCTCGCCCTTGCTTGCCCGACATTGGAGGCGAATAGCAACGGTTCGTGTGCTCGAATGACCCATGGCCCGCGCCACTCGAACGCTCAACCCTCTGCACTTTGAAGACCTGGAGCCGCACCGTTTTGAAGATCTGGTGCGCCAACTCGCTTATGATTTCCGGTCATGGGCCAGTATTGAGGCAACTGGCCGGGGCGGCGCAGATGACGGCATCGACATTCGGGCGTTCGAGCAGGGCCGCACGCCCCTGCCTGAGGAATCCGATGACGATGACCCGCCCCTTGTGAGTCCTGGGCGCCAGTGGATCATTCAGTGCAAGCGCGAGAAGTGCATTGGCCCCACGCAGGTCCGGCGCTACGTGGAGGAGAGCGTGCAGGGCCCGGATATGCCCTACGGCTTCATCCTCGCGGCCGCCTGTGACTTCAGCAAGAAAGCCTATGACGCCTTCCGCCTGGCCCTGATCGGGACAGGCGTGCAGGAGTTCCAGCTGTGGGGCAAGGCCGAGCTGGAAGACATGCTCTTCCAGCCCAAGAATGACCATCTGCTGTTCGCGTATTTTGGGATCAGCTTGCAAACACGCAAACGCACCAAGCAGAGTGAGTTGAAGTCCATGCTGGCACTGCGAAAACGGGTGGGTCGCGTGATCGGAGGGCCAACCAAACGCGTCAGAACAGAGGTGCTCCTGCGGATCGCTGATGATGATCGTTACCCTGACATTGCCGCTGTTCCAGACTTTGACGTCAATCCCCCTTGGGCCATTCATCAGGTGCAGTGTCTGAACATGCGTGACAACCTGGTCCTTGAACTGCGGCGTCACTTCGCCTATCTCGATTCAGAATCAGGTGAGTGGGACGCTCTTGATCACTCCTGGCCGACAAGGTCACATCGCACCCTGTATGGTCAGGACCGAACCTTCGACCCAACCTACGCCGCCTACCATGCCGCTTGGCAGCAGCGAGTTCCACAAGAGAATCAGGCGGAACTCGTGATCCTGACCATTCTTCCACTCAGTCGGGTGCTGGGCGTCGATGAAGAGGGAGATCTTGGGCACCCTCTGCCCATCTTGTATGTGGACGCCACGTCATCAGGGACGTTGCTTGATCCTTTGGAGGAGCGGCTGTATCTGGAACAGCGTCCGCTCCTCGGCCGGAATACTGAACACGAAGCCCTGCCTGAACAACGCATCCCCTTCTTCAAGGACTTCAAACTTGAAGAAGGGGAAACGCCAGACGCCTGATCAGTCTGCGGCAGTTTCGGCTTCGACTTCCAGGGCGGCCAGGGCGCGCTCGGCGCTCATGGCGGCGCGTGTGCCCGCCCCGACGCTGGTGCCCAGTTGGCGGTAGATGTAATCACTCACGTCGCCGGCCGCAAACAGCATGGGCACGCTGGTGTAGATCTCGTCGGTCACGTCCACGTAGCCGTCGGGGCGCAGCTTCACGGTGTCCTTCACGAAGTCGGTGTTCGGCACATGACCGATGAAGATAAACACGCCGTCGGTGGCCATCTCGCTGACCTCGCCGGTCTTGAGGTTTTTCAGGCGCACGCCGGTTACGCTCTCCTCGCCTTCGATTTCCTCGACCGCCGTGTCCCAGATGAACTTCATCTTGGGATTGGAAAACGCCCGGGCCTGGGCCACCTTGTTGGCGCGCAGGGTATCGCGGCGGTGAATCAGGGTCACCTCGTCAGCAAACTTGGTCAGGAACAGGCCCTCTTCCACGGCGGCGTCGCCGCCGCCCACCACGACCACCTTCTTGCCCCGGTAAAAGAAACCGTCGCAGGTGGCGCAGGTGCTGACGCCCTTGCCCCAGAAGTGCTCCTCGCCGGGCACGTTCAGGCGCTTGGGGTTGGCCCCGGTGGCCAGAATCACGGCCTTGGCGCGGTAGGTGCCGCCGTACCCCGTCACCGTGAAGGGATACTCGTGGTCGTGCTCGTCGCGCACGATGGCCTGCACCTCGTCCATTTCGATCACGCCGCCGAATTTCTCGGCCTGCTGCTGCATGCGGCCCGCCAGTTCCATGCCGCTGATGGGCTCGGGGAAACCGGGGTAGTTCTCGACTTCTTCTGTCTGAGCAATCTGGCCGCCGGGCAGGCCCTTTTCCAGAATCAGGGTCTTCAGGCTGGCGCGGCCGGTGTAAATCGCAGCGGTCAGGCCGGCGGGGCCGCCGCCGACGATCACCACGTCGTAGTGCTGGGTCATTTTGAGTCCTTTCCAGTCCGGAGCTGCGTGGCTTCTTTTGTGCCGTGATAGGCGTGTTGGTCGGCCCATTGAGCCGCCGCCTCAATGTTGTAGGGCACACGCCGGAAGGTGACGTTCCATGCGCCCCCTTCACCCTCCAGCAGCACCCAGCGGGCGAGGGGCGAGCCGTCTTTCTGCCGGGAGACCGCACCCGCGTTCACCACGGTCAAGGCACCTATCTGGCGAAGGTGTTCCAGGTGGGAGTGGCCCACGATGACGACACGGGCGTTCCCGGGGTTGCTCAGCCGTTCCTGCACCAAGTCGTCATGTGCCCAGGCGTTGCCATCGCGCAGCAGGTAGGTCCAGGCGGAGTCTGGGGTCCCGTGGGCGGCCAGGACTTGACCGTCGGCCAAGGAGACGGAGGTGGGCAGGCCAGCCACGTACGCTCCAGCACCCTCGGGGAGCTGCTCATGGAGCCAGGCCAGCATCTCGCGCTTTTCGGTGGTCTCGGTGAGCGGCTGCCCCAGGCGCTCATCGGTATTCCCCCGCACTTCCAGGACGCCGTACTCGGCTTTGAGCTGTTGTTGAAGCTGCCACGCCCCAGCGGGGTCGGCACCACCAAAGAGCTGGTCCCCCAGATTGACCCAGGCGTCCGGTTGGTGGGCCTTGATGTCTTCAACGACCGCCTCCAGAGCGAAACGGTTGCCATGTACGTCTCCATAGACCGCAATCTTCATGCGCGCTCCGCGACCCAGGCCTGCACGCGGGCGTCAATCTCATCCCGCACGCGGCGGAACACCTGCAGGCGCTCGTCTTCAGTACCTGTGGCCGCAGCTGGATCATCGAACGACCACGACAATCGGTAGGTCGCATTCGGGAAGCTGGGGCAATTTGCTTCTGCACGGTCACAGACGGTGATCACGTAGGTGAAGTGCTCCGCGATCAAGGGCCGCACACCCTTGGCCTGGAGGTGCTCCGTTGGGAAGCCCTGCTCTTTGAGGACCTGCACCGTGAGGGGATTCACCTCACCTGGTTCCAGGCCAGCAGAGGTGACCTGAAATCTGTCCCCCCCGTGGTGTTCAAGCAGCACCTGGGCCATCTGGGACCGGGCGGTGTTGCCGGTGCAGAGGAAGAGCACACGGATGGGGCGGGGAGCGTCGGTCATGCAGTTTCTCCTTCAGGAACAAATTCCTGGGCCCTGCGGGGCTGGGTTTCGACTGGTTCAGTGGGGGCCAGGAGGTGGTTGGCCGCGACCGCAAGCGCCGCACCAAGCAAAGGGGCAACCCAGTACAGCCAGTGGGCCGTCCAGATGCCGCTGGCCAAGGCCGGACCAAAGGAGCGGGCCGGGTTCATGCTTGCGCCCGTGATGGGGCCGCCCATGGCGGCTTCCAGGGCCACCACACCGCCCACAACCCAAGGCAATCCCGACCGCAGGGCGACCAGGAGGAGGAAGAAGGTCAGGATCAGTTCCAGAACGAACGCCTGCATAACGCTGCCAGCCGGCACGGTGACGCCCAGATTGCCCTTCATGCCGAACAGAGCGAGCAGGACAAAGGCCGCCAGAGTCGCCCCGATCAACTGAGCGGCCACGTAGGGCACCACACGCGCCTTCGGGAACTTTCCAGCCAGCGTCAGCGCAAACGTAGCGGCTGGGTTGATGTGTGCGCCGCTGATGGGGGCGAGGGCGGCAATGACGGCCGTCACCGTGAGACCGAAGACCACCGCGACCCCGAGGTGCCCGAGAGCCCCCGTCTGTGCCTGAACAACTGCCGCACCAGGCCCGAAGAACACCAGGGCAAAGGTGCCTATGCCTTCAGCGGTGACGGCGCGAGACAGGGGCACCGTCATCTCAGGCCACCGTGACGGCAGGACTGTCTTCGTAGGTGGGGGGCGCGTCCTCGCCATCTTTCAGCGCCTGCACGAAGGCATCGAACTGGACTTTAAGCTGGTCGCGTACGGTGCGCCAGCGGTCCAGGCTGCCGCCACTGGGGTCCGTGAACGGGTAGTGACGCCGGTTGGTTTTGCCGGGGTACACCGGGCACGCTTCAGCGGCACTGTCACAAACGGTGACGACGTAGTCGAAGTTCTGTGCGTCAGGCACATCCCAGAGGGTCTTGCTGATATGGGTCGACAGGTCAATGCCCAGTTCGGCCATCACGGTTTTAGCGTCATCTTTGACCCGCGTGGCTTCGGTTCCGGCGGAATGCACCTCCAGGTCCACGCCCAGGCGCTGGGCCGCGTTACGGGTGAGGGCTTCGGCCATTTGGGAGCGGGCGGAATTGTGGGTGCAGAGAATCAGGACACGGGGCACCCGGCCACGTTAACACACCGATTTCGGTTGATGTGTCAAGCCGACGTGATCTGGGAAGAGATCCACGAGCAGGTGACCACCAATGCGGAACAGGGGTTCGCGGCGCAGCGTGTAGTACGTATTCTTTCCGCGCTGTTCTGCCGTCACGAGGCCCGCTTCTTTGAGGATGCCCAGGTGGTAAGAGACTTTGGATTGAGGTAAGCCTAGCAGGGCTTCGAGGTCGCAAACACAGTGTTCGCCCTGAGCCAGATGACGCACCAGGTCGTATCGGGTGTCTTGTGCAAGCGCCTTAAGCTGGTCAAGCACCGGAGGCGCAGTCAGAGTGGTCACCCATCTATTCTATTCAGTGATGTGCCGTTGGGTGTGAGTCTGACAGATGGTGGGGCACACTCAATCATGCTGCGTCCAACCAATTCCCTCTCCCTTCCCGAAGACACGGCACGCATCGCCCACATGGCCTTTCCTCAGGGCAACCTGTATCTCAGCCTTCGAGACGAGTTTGGCGAACTCTTCGATGATGGTGCCTTCCAGGACTTGTTTTCGAGACGGGGTCGGCCCGCGTTGCCGCCGTGGCGCCTGGCCCTCATCACTGTGGTGCAATTTCTGGAAGGTGTGACCGACCGGCAGGCTGCCGATCAGGTGCGGGCTCGCATCGACCTGAAGTATCTCCTGGGCCTGCCCCTAGACGATCCTGGCTTTCACTTCAGCGTGCTGAGCGAGTTTCGGTCCAGGCTCATTGCCGGAAGCGCTGAAGGGCAGTTGCTGGATGGTCTCCTGAGCAAGTTTCGAGACCGGGGTCTGATCAAGAGGCGTGGCCGGCAACGGACAGACTCAACCCATGTCCTGGCCCGCGTCCGGTCCCTGACTCGCCTGGAATCGGTGGGGGAAACGTTGAGGGCTGCGCTAAACGCGATTGCGACCATCCAACCAACGTGGTTGGCCTGGTGCCCACCGGAGTGGTTTTCAAGGTACGGCGAACGGCTGGAGAGTGCACGGCTGCCGAAAGGCCAGGAAGAGGGCCACGCGTATGCCTGTCAAATTGGCCAGGATGGCTTTGCACTCCTGACTCAGATCGACGGCACAGCCCACGTGCAGCTCGGCGACTTGCCAGCCGTGCAGACCTTACGGCGGATGTGGGCCCTGCAGTTCACGCAGGTGGACGGAGACGTGCGGTGGCAGGACGGGATGGTGACCAATGCGCGTGAGCGGTTCAACTCACCCTATGACCCGGAAGCGGGGTACGGGGCGAGAGGGGGCCTCAAGTGGTCGGGCTATAAGGTGCATTTCACCGAAAGCTGCGAGGAGGACACGCCTCATGTCATGACTGCTGTGCGCACCACGGAAGCCGCCCTCACGGACTATCAGGTGATCGACGACATCCATCAGTCATTGGCAGAACGCCAGCTGCTCCCAGAGGAACATTTGCTGGATGGCGGCTACATCAGTGGCGATCTGGTGGTTCGGGCGAAAGAGCACCATGGGGTCCGGGTGATTGGGCCAGCACGGCAGAACGCCAGCTGGCAGGCACGGTCAGGAGGCTACGATGTGACGGCGTTTCAGATTGACTGGGCCAAGGAGCGAACCGTGTGTCCACAGGGACACACCTCGTACTATTGGAAAAACCTGCGGGAAAAGCGCGGGTATGACCTGATTGAAGTGCGATTTCGAGAACGGGACTGTCAGAAGTGTCCGGTCAAAGCGCGCTGCACCAGAGTGAAATCGGCTGGGCGGAAACTGTCGTTACGGGGGCAGGCGCAGCATGAGGCGATTCAGGAAGGCCGGGCATTGGAGACCAGCGTCCAGTGGGGCAAGGTCTATACACGCCGTGCCGGCATTGAGGGGACACACTCATTGGGCGTGCGGACCATGGGTTTGCGCCGGTCAAGGTATCGGGGACAAGCGAAAACCCATGTGCAACATGTGGCGACTGCGGCGGCAATCAACCTCATGCGTGTCGCAGCCTGGCTTGAGCATGTCCCCCGGCGAGGCACTCGCATATCACGCTTTGCTGCTCTGAAACCCCAATAAACCGACAGAATCAACTGGTTCGCTGTGAGGCCCTCCCCGCCTGAAAGGCCAGTCACGCGTCGCGGGCACCGGACGGCCAGGAAACCGTCCGGTGCTTCGTGGTGCGGGCACGCTGCTTCTCAGCCGTTATGTCAGGGTGACACCAATGCGGCGGGCCACGGTTTCAGCCAGGACCACGGGCTGGCCTGCGCCCTCTGCCTGAACGGTCAGGGTGCCCAGGCCTGGACAGCGTGCCCGCACCGTGACCCTGACGCCTGGCCTCAGGGCGTGGACTTGAAGGGCCTGCGCCGCCTGAGGCTGATGGGGAAGCTGAATGATGCGGGCCAGGGTGGCCAGGGGCACGTCCGTGAGGCGAAGTCCAGACCCGGTCGCTGGGTGGCCGTCACTGCCCGGGATGGCGTCACCGTGCGGATCAATGACGGGATGGCCCAGCCACGCGGTCACCCGCGCTTCAAGCCCCTCACTCATCACGTGCTCCAGGCGCTCGGCCTCCTCATGCACGTCGCTCATGGGGTAGCCCAGGGCTTCATGCAGGTACAGTTCCAGCAGGGTGTGGCGCCGCAACACGTTCAGGGCGGCGCGCACGCCTGCGGGCGTGAGGTGCGCGCCGCGGTAGGGCACGTGCCGGACCAGGCCCCGCTCGGTGAGGCGGCGCAGCATGGCGGTCACGCTGGCCGGGTTGACGCCGTGCGCGTCGGCCAGGGCCTGGGTGGAGACGCGCCCGCCCTGCCCGAGCAGGTACATCTGTTTGAGATAGTCCTCCACGGACGGGGAGAAGGTGTGCCCGGGCATGCGAAAAGTATGGCACGCCTTGACAATATTTTAGGCAAGACTAATACTCAATTATGTTGAACATAAAATTCAGATTGGTCGGTCATCCAGCGGTGACGCGGTGAGCTGGTGGCGGTCCCTGCTGTCCCGGCGTGACGTGCTGCGCGTGGGGGCAGGCGGCGCTGCGGCGCTGGCAGGCAGCGCGGCACTGGGGCAGGGTGGGACCCACCCTGCCGGGCACACGGGAACAGCCCCAGTCAGCCCAGTACCCTCCACCACGGCCCACGCTGGGCACGGCAACAACCTGATGGTGGGCGCCGTGAACCACAAGCGCAACGGCTTTGACCCCATGGCGATGCTCACCGACTGGGACTGGGGCAAGGTCAGCACCCTCCCGAACGGCCAGACCCTGCGCGAGTACACCATGATCGCGCAGGACAAGGAGATTGAGATTGCCCCCGGCATCTTCTTCCCCGCCTGGACCTACAACGGCCGCGTGCCGGGGCCGACCCTGCGCTGCACGGAAGGCGACCGGCTGCGCATCACGTTCATCAACGCGACCATTCACGCGCACACCATCCACTTTCACGGCGTGCATTCGGCCGAAATGGACGGGGTGCCGGGCGCCGGGCCCGGTGAAATCCAGCCGGGCGGGCGCTTCGTGTACGAATTCGACGCTGAGCCCTTCGGCTGTCACCTGTACCACTGCCACGCCACCAGTCTAAAGCGGCACATTCACAAGGGCATGTACGGCGCGTTCATCGTGGACCCCAAGGAGGGGCGGCCACCCGCGCGCGAGTTCGTGATGGTGCAAAACGCCTTCGACACCAACTTTGACGGGGCCAATGAGATCTACGCGGTGAACACGGTGGGCTTCGAGTTCGCGCGCCGGCCCATTCCCGTGCAGAAGGGGGAACTCATTCGCATCTACCTGATCAACATCCTGGAGTTTGATCTGATCAATTCGTTCCACCTGCACGCGAACTTTTTCAACTATTACGACACCGGCACCACCCTGGAACCTACCAGCCGCATCGTGGACACCATCATGCAGGCGCAGGGCCAGCGCGGGATCCTGGAATTCAAGTACAAATTCACGGGCAATTTCATGTTCCACCCGCACATCAGCGAGTTCACCGAACTCGGCTGGATGGGCTCGTTTCAGGTGGTGGAGCCAGATGCCTATCCCGCCGCGTTGAAAGCGGCGGGCGTGGATGCCGGGTGGGACCAGCGCAGTCGGCAAGGCGCTGCCGGGGGCCGCTCGTGAGTGCGCCGGCCGTGGGGGGCGGCCGCTGGGCCAGTCTCTGGGGCCTGGCCCTGGTGCCGCTGTTGCTGCTGGGCGCGGTGCTTGCGTATCTGGTGGCGACCGGCGGCGGGCTCAAGACGCTTCAGGGGCCGCCCGTCGAGCAGGTCAAGGTGGGCCGCGTGACCCTCCCCGAGCGCGGCGTCATTCAGGTGCAGGTGATCAACGACGGCCCGCAGGCCGTCACGATTCCGCAGGTGATGGTGGATGACGCGTTCTGGTCGTTCACGGCCCGGCCCGCTGGGGCCATTCCCCGCCTGGGCACCGCAACGCTGACGATTCCTTATCCCTGGGTGGAGGGCGAGGCCCACAACGTGGCGCTGCTGACCTCACTGGGCACGGTGTTCGAAGCAGAGATTCCGGTCGCCACCCTGACCCCGCAGCCGGGCCGCGATCTGTTCGTGCGCTTCGGCCTGGTCGGGTTGTATGTGGGCGTGGTGCCGGTGCTGCTGGGCATGCTCTGGTTTCCCTGGATGCGCCGCCTGAGTGCCCCGGCCATGAACTTCATTCTGGCCCTGACGGTGGGCCTGCTCGTCTACCTCGCGGTGGGCACCTACCTGGACGCGCAGGCGTTCGCGGCCGCGCTGCCCGCCTTCTGGCAGGGCACCCCAGCCGTGCTGCTGATCGCCCTGTTGACCTTGGGGGTCCTGCTGGCCCTGGGGGGCAAGCGCAAGCCCGAGGACGCGCCGCTGGGCCTGTCCTACCGCATCGCCACGGGGATCGGGCTGCACAACCTTGGCGAGGGCCTGGCGATTGGGGCGGCGTTTGCGCTGGGCGAAGCGGCGCTGGGCACCTTCCTGATTCTGGGCTTCACCCTGCACAACATCACGGAGGGGGTGGGCATCGTGGCCCCCGTCGTGCGCCACAGGCCCAGGCTCACTCAGTTTGCCCTGCTGGCGCTGATCGCTGGTGGACCCGCCATCCTGGGCACCTGGCTGGGCGGCTTCGCCTTCAATCCGGTGCTGGCGACCGTGTTCCTGGCGGTGGGGGTGGGCGCCATCGTGCAGGTGGTCTGGGAAGTCAGCCGCCTGGTGGCGCGCAACACGGCGGCCTTGGGCGCGCCCCTGGTGGGCTGGTCCACCCTGGGCGGCTTTACCGTCGGCGTCGCCCTGATGTACTTCACCGCCTTCTTCGTCAAGTTTTAAAGGACCGGCCCAGGGAGACGCGCTCTGGGCCCCTTGCTTGGCTCTATATATGAATGTATGCTCAGATATGGAATCTCAAGTATTGTATCCAGCGCTGTTTGCCCTCACCCTGCTTTACCTGCTGCTCGCGTTCGTCTGGCGCTCAGTGCTGGTCTGGCGACGCACCGGGATCAATCCATACGTGTTGCCCCAGGATGACAGTCCGCAGGGGTATGTGGGCGCGGCCATGCGCCTGCTGATGGCCGCTGTCCTGCTGACCACGGGGGGACTCGCCGCCGTACCTCAAGCGGCAGAGCTGGTGGGGACGTTGCCCTGGTTGGTCAGCCCCGCGCTTCAGGGTGGGGGCTGGCTCCTGATGGCCGCTGCCCTGGGGCTGACCCTGGTGGCCCAGGCCCAGATGGGCGCGTCCTGGCGAATCGGACTGGACGAGCGGGCGCGAACCGCTTTGGTGCAAAGCGGCGTGTTTGCCCGCTCGCGCAATCCGATCTTCCTGGCCATGCGCCTGATGTTGCTGGGTCTGTTCTTGGCCGCGCCACAGGCGGTGACCCTGACGCTGCTGGTGGCGGGGGAGGTCCTGATGCAGGTGCAGGTCCGGCTGGAGGAGGCCTACTTGCACGGTGTCCATGGGGAGACGTACCAAGCATACCGCGCGCGGGTGCCGCGCTGGTGGTGATCATCTCGCATCGAGACCGTGGCGGCCCTCTGGTGGAGGCGGACGGCCGCCGCACACGCACGCCACTGTGCCGTCAGCCCGCGCTGGCCAACGTTCCCATGAACGGACAGGTGAAAACCCGATTCTCCGGCTCATTGCTACTGCAATGCCTGGGAGAGGGGAACACGGCAAGCGATCAGCGGAGAAGCCAGTCATTTTCAGCCCGGATAAGACACTCTCGTTGTCGCCTCAAAGCGGTTGGAAGGAAGTCCCGGAGCCGGTCCGATTTCCATCGTCACAAGGCGCCGAAGCCGCGCTGAATCATCGCGTTTCGGCTCTCAGACGCCACAAAAACGGTTTCCCCGTCAGCCTTCAGCCTCAACCGCAGCGGCTGCCTGCTGCTCCTCTACCACCACCGGCAGGGTGAAGTGGAACGTGCTGCCCACCCCCGGGGTGCTTTCGGCCCAGATACGCCCACCGTGGCGCTCGACGATCTTCTGGCAGATGCCCAGGCCCAGGCCGGTGCCCTCGTACTGGTCGCGGCCATGCAGGCGCTGGAACAGGACAAAGATGCGCTCCAGGTACGCCTCCTCAATGCCAATGCCGTTGTCCGAGACCCGCAGGTGCCAGATTTGGCCCTCCTGCGCGGCGTCCAGGCGAATCTCGGGGGTGACCCCCGGGCGCGAGAACTTCAGGGCGTTAGCCAGCAGGTTCTGAAACAGCTGGGCCAGTTGCGGGCCGTCGCCCAGCACGGCGGGCAACTCGCCCACCGTGACCCGCGCGCCTGTCTCCTCCAGGCGGCGGCTCAGGCGGTTCAGGGCTTCGGTCAGGGGCGTGCGCAGGTCTACCGGCTGCAGGGGCACCGCGTCGCCGCTGAGGCGCGAGTAGGTCAGCAGGTCGTCTACCAGGGCCTTCATGCGGCCGGCGCCCTTTTCGATCATGCCCAGGTACAGCCGGGCGCGGTCGTCCAGCTGGTCGCCGTAGCGCTGCTCAATCAGGCCCGTGAAGCTGGCCACCGTGCGGATAGGTTCTTTCAGGTCGTGCGAGGTGATGTAGGCAAAGCGTTCCAGCTCCATGTTGCTGCGGCGCAGTTCGTTGTTGGCGCGCTCTAACTCGGCCGTGCGCGCCTGCACCCGCCGTTCCAGGGACGCCGCCAGCTCAGCCAACTGCGCCTGGGTTTCGCGCTGCGCGGTGACGTCCGTGTTGGTGCCAAACCAGCGGATAATCTGCCCGGTCTCGTCCCGGATGGGCACCGCGCGTGACAGGAACCAGCGGTACTCGCCGCTTCTGGACCGCAGCGGAAAGGTGTCTTCCCAGGGCTCGCCGGATTCAATGGCCTGCTGGAACCGCTGCACCACCCCGTCCACATGGTCCGGGTGGTGCACCTGGGCCCAGCCCCAGTTGCGCACCTCGTCCAGCGTGGTGCCGGTGTAGTCGTACCAGCGCTTGTTGTACCAGCCGATGGCCCCGGAAGCGTCGGCCGTCCAGGCGAACTGGCTGATGTGGTCGGCCAGTTCCCGGAAGCGCTCCTCGCTTTCGCGCAGGGCGGCCAATACGGTGCGGCGCGCCTCCACGTCCAGCAGCACGCCTGGGAAAGAGACGGGGGTGCCGTCGGCGTCCCGGTCCACCCGGCCGTTGGCTTCAATCCAGTAGTACTGCCCGTCGCGCCGCCGGACCCGGTATTCATGCGCGTAGGGCCCGCCGCGCGCCACCGCTTCCTCAATGGCGGCCATCAGGCCGGGGCGGTCGTCCGGGTGCACCGTGGCGACCACCTGTTCCAGGTTCAGCCCCTCGCGGCCCAGGGCTGGGTCCAGCCCGAAGTTGGTGGCAAAGGCCTCGTCCACCGTGAAGCGGTCGCGGCGCAGGTCCCAGAACCACGTGCCCAGAATGGCGCCGGCCGCCAGCGCCAGCCCAACGCGGTCCACGTTTTCCTGCAGCGCCTGCTCGGCGGCCCGGCGCGCCGTGACATCCTGCTCGGCCACCACGGCGCCCAGCAGTTGGCCCGCCGCGTCGTAGATGGGCGCGGCGTTGTTCAGGAAAAAGCGGCGCTCGGGGCGGTCAAAGGGCTGGTATTCCATCAGTTCGCCGCGTACCGTTTCGCCGTGCAGCAGCGCGCGGGCCATGGCCCACTCGTGCGCCTGCACCCGCTGGCCGGTCTCGGGCCACCAGCCGGCCCATTCGCCGTAGTCCTCCCAGCGGGTGGTCTGCGGGGCCAGCCCCCACAGCTCGCGGTGCGCGGCGTTGTCGCGGATCAGCTGGCCAGCCGGGTCAGCAATCAGGACGCCGATGGGCAGCGCGTCCAGCACCGCCGAGAGCTGCGCCTCACGGTGTGCCAGCGCCTGTTCCGCTTCCTTATAGGCGTGAATGTCCGTGGCGCTCCCCAGCCAGAGTGCGCCCTCCAGCGGGGTGAGCTGCACCTGGTGCCAGCGGTACTCGCCGTCCGCGCGCCGCAGCCGTACCTGGTGCGAAAAGGCCGCCTGCGGCCCCGGGCGCAGCGCCGTCTCCACCTCCACGAGGTCGTCCGGGTGAATCACCTGGGGCCAGACCTCGCGCCCGGCCCACTCCGGGCAGCCGGTGTACGCGCGCCAGGTGTGGTTAAAACGGCTCTCGCCGCTGGACAGATCTGTGGTCCACACCAGCTGCGGCAGGGCATTCAGGACCCGCCGGGTGTGCTGCGCCCAGGCACGCTCTGCCTGCGCCTCCAGGCGGTCCAGCACCGGCGCCAGCAGCGCCGCGCCTGCCCGCAGCAGGGACTCAGCTCTCAGCCCCTCGTCGGACAGAGCCAGCTGCAGCAGGCCCACCGCCCGTCCGCCGACCAGCAGCGGCACCAATGCTTGCGTCGTGGGGCTGTCGGCCTCGGCCAGCTCGGGAAAACGCGTCTCGACGGTAGCCGCGTCCAGCACCAGGGGTTCGCCGCCCTGGAGCACCTGGACGAGGGCGCCCTCAGCGGTCAGCGGCACCAGAGGGTCAGGCCGTTCTCCGTGCCTCCCGTCGCCCAGCCGCGCCAACCCTTCGCCCTGCAGCGCCCAGAGGCGGGCCTGGGTCGCTCCCAGCGCCGGAGCCCAGGCGTTCAGAGCGGCCTGCACCTCGGCCCCCGTCCGCGCCTGGGTGAGCTGCTCGGCCAGGGTCTGCAAGGCCTGCTCGGTGTGCCTGTCCTGCGGCGGTTCGTGCAGCGTGATCAGCAGGTGACCCGGCGCGCCCACTGTCTCGGCCGGTGCAGGGCCGGCGTGCAGGCGTTGCCAGTGGTAGGCGCCGCTGGCCAGTCGCAGGCGAACGTCCTGCCCGGCCGGGGCGTGGTAGCTCCAGACCTGCCCCCACAGGGCCTGCGCCGACTCGCGGTCGTCGGGGTGTAGCAGGCGGTCCAGGCCAGTGGCGCATACCTCGTCGGGGTGCTGGCCCACCAGAACCGCCAGCGCGGGGTTGACGTACACCGTGGCGCCACTCAGGTCAAGGAGGCTGGTGGGGAGGGGCAGCAGGTCAAGCAGACGGAGGGAGGGAGGCACCAGGGTCCGCTCTGACATCACCTGCCCAGTGTAGAGCGTTTCTGAAAAAAGGCCCAGAGTCGGCGCACCCTTTTGATAGCGCGTAGGGCAGGGGAGAGGGGCCCCCGTCCCCAGTGTCCCAGCCGCCACGCGGCGCCTGCTACCCTGCCGGTCAGCCATGACGCCTGACCCCGCTGTGCTTGTCCGCGCCCTGACCACTGATCCGCCGCACGTTGAGCCTGGGGACGTTCCCCACCTGCTGGCAGCCGGGCTGGCGGGGCAGGTACGGGTGCGGCTGCCCGAAGACCACCCGTTGCGCGCCCGGTTGCGGCCCGGGCACCTGGCTCTGGGGGCGCGCCACGCCCAGATCCGTGCCGAACTGCGTCCCCTGATCGCCGTCTGGGCCCGCGAGGGGATCCCCGCCCTGCTGTTCAAGGGTTTTGCACTGGCCGAATTCGAGTACAGCACCCCCGGCGAACGCTTTTACGGCGATGTGGATGTGCTGCTGCCCGCCGACCTGCCCACGGTGACGCGCGCAGTGCATCTGGCCCTGGCGCACGGCTGGCGCAGCGACGGCCTGCACGCAGCTCCAGCGCGCTGGACGCACGAGTGCGCGCACCTGTTCAGCCCGGGCGGCCACGTGCGGCTGGACGTTCACCGGCTGGCACTCAGCCTGCTCTCGGGCTCACCCGCGCGGGTACAGGCCCTCACAGACGCCCTGTGGGCCGACGCCGAGGCAGTGGACTGGGACGGCCTGAACATCTGGCGGCCCCACCCGCGCGACGCCCTGGTGATCAACCTTGCCCTGGGGCGGCAGTGGGGCGCCGACGTGGGGGGTCTGAAGCCCGCTGACTACGCTGATCAGGTGCAACTGCTCTCCCGGCATCCCCTGAGTGAATCAGACCTGCAGCGCCGCGCGCAGGAGCTGGGCGCCGGGCACACCTGGGCGGCCTTCCGCGCCCTGTGCGACCCCGGGCGGCGGCAGGTCAACCTGGGCGGCCCGCATCCGGCCCTGGTGCGCGCGGTGCGGCGCGATGGCGTTCACCGCCGCCGCGCGCGCTGGGCCCGGCAACTGGGCCGGGTGCTGCCCCTGCTGCGCGTGATGGTGCCCCTGCTCCCCGACGTCCTGGCGGCGTGGCGGGCCCTGCGGGCAGGTGGTGATCCCCGGCGGCACCTCGCCCGCTGGACGCCGGCTGGGCCCCCGCGTGCCCTCCCCCTGGCCGAGGTGCACGACGTGATCTCGGCCGCCCGCTGGTTGACCCGGCTGCTCTATCCCCGGCAGTCCCGCATCGGCACCTGTGTGCCGCGTGCCTACACCACCTACCGGGCCCTGCGGCGCCGGGGGCATCCCGCCGTGTTCGTCAGTGGCGTGGCGCGCGGGGCCCAGGGGGTGCAGGGCCACGCCTGGGTGGAGGACGTGCACGGCCTCCTCGAAGCCTACGACGAGCCCTTTAACCGCGAGCGTTTTCCCGAGGTGTTTCATTTCCCTGCCCGGTGAGGCAGTGCTCGGAGCGAGAGGGTCTAATTGGTGTCAACGGCGTAAAGCTGCGCGGCAGAGAATGGGGTCACACTAGAGTTGGAACAGAAATTTCCGCTTAGCACATCGACGCATGAATGCCCCCGGTCCTTCCCCAGTTGCTTCGCCAGCCCTTTGCACTCGAGACAACATTGAGCGTGCCGAAGCGGTGTATAGCGCCTACACACAGGCAGCCATGAACGTCGTCGCGGTGCAACGGCTAGCTCCGCCTTTTCCGCTCATCCGCCAGTTCGGTCAGAGCCTGGTCTTTCAAGACGCTCGCCGGCCCCACGACTGGATGAACAATCGTGTCACGGGGTTCACGGAACAGGATCTGCCCTACCTGACAGCGATCGACGACTTCTTCAAGCAGGCCGATGTCCCTCTCCGTGTGGAGACGCTCCCATCACACTTCACGTCGCGCGTCGGTCAGGCACTGGCGCAGCTGGGTCTGGTCGTGACGGGGCACGACGCCGCGTTCGCCGGCCATCCATTCGCTGGGCTCAGCGTTGATGCGTGGTCTTCGGTGATCGAGATCCAACACGCGATGCACGACCCTGACCTTGAACAGTATCTCCACACCCGTCAGGCGGCCTTTGAGTGGCCTGCTCTGGCCCCTGACATGCTCCCTGCGCATCTCGTTCGGCTGAAGCAGCCTGGTCAATTTCATTTCACGGCTCGGATCAACGGAAACCTGGCTGGTGCTGGGACGCTCTACGTGCAGGGCAGCACGGGGTACCTGGCTCTCGCCGGCACGCTTCCTGCCTTCAGGGGTCAGGGTGTACAGCAGGCGCTGCTCAGGGCGCGGGTGCACCAGGCCGCTCAACTGGGTTGTGATCTGGTCGTGGGGATGACAGGGGTGGGTGAAGGCAGCGGGCGCAACATGCAGCGACTGGGTCTTGGCTTGCTCCAGATTCGAAGCATCTGGACGAGGCCACCTGCACCTGGCATGGGGCAGACGCGACGATGTGATGGAAACAAGCTGACCGGGAATTTTCGTTCCAACTCTTGCGCAACTCCAGGATAGGCAGAGATAGCAGTATGAGCGCTCCAAACGACGCTGCTCTGAGCTCGGCACTGTCCGGCTTCGGAAGGTTTGAATCGGATGAAGAGATCAGGGCCTTCAACGGCTGGTACGCCTCTCTTTCGCCAACTTCAGACCAGTCGCACCATGCCCTGTGCGGCGAGGTCGGCCAGCAGGGTGCGGGCGTCGTCCTGGGCCTGTTCAGGCGCGACAGCGAACGCCTGACTGAGGGCGGTGCCCACGGCCTCCGTGGTGGCGGGCAGGGTCAGCCACGCGGCGCGGCCGGTGGCATTCAGCCCATACATCAGCCCCCGGCCGGCGTGCATCAGGATCAGTTCATCGCCGAGATCAGTCACCAGCACATCGGGGTCCACTTCCCACATGGGCGCAGCATAGCGCTGAGGGCCGAACCTCTTCGAATATGCTCATATTAAGTGATATCAAATTAGAGAGTCACCTGATTGGCGGTGGTTGAAAGAAACGCCGTATAACTCATCCACACCTTTTTTACAGCCTTGCTCTCTGTCCTAACGCTAACGCCCGTATGTGCGCACTTGACCGTGCCCTTCCCCTCCAGCCCAGGCTGAGACCCCGCTTGCCGTAGTGTGGGCAAAGCTTTCCACCATGCGCCCTGCCATCCCTGCCGCCAAAGTCCGTCTTCCCCCACCCCGGCGGGACGGGCTTTCGCGGCCCCATCTCCACGCCTCGCTGAACACGGGGCTTCAGAAAAAGCTGACGCTGGTCTCTGCGCCAGCGGGCTATGGGAAAACGACCCTCGTCAGTGCCTGGGCCACCGCCCTGGCCCAGCCAGTGGTGTGGCTCTCTCTGGAGGCCCCGGAGAGCGACCTCCCCCAGTTCATGCGGCATCTGCACGCGGCGTTGCAGGTGGCGGTGCCGGCGCTTGCGGCTGATCTGCTGGCTCTGTCCGAAGCCGCTGGGCCGCTCACGGCAGACCACGCAGCGACCGCCCTGCTACAGGTGGTGCAGGCTTACGGGGCGCCTCTGGTGCTGGTGCTGCACGATTACCATGCCATTCAGGCCGACGCTGTGCATGGCTTGCTGACGGCCCTTCTGGAGCACCAACCGCCCCACCTACACCTCGTCATCACAACCCGCGAGGATCCCCCCCTGCCGCTGGCCCGCCTGCGGGCCCGCAATGAACTGCATGAGGTGCGCGCGGCCGACTTGCAGTTTTCAGCGGAGGAGGCCGCCCGCTTCCTGAATGAGGTAATGGGCCTGGACCTTATGCCGGCGCAGGCCGCCGCCTTGGCCGCGCGCACAGAAGGCTGGATTACGGGCCTGCAACTGGCCGCCCTGTCCATGCGGGGCCAGCCGGACCGCGCCGGTTTTCTCCGGGCGTTTGTGGGGAGTGACCGTTATCTGCTGGATTACCTTGTCGAGGAAGTGCTGAACCGGCAGCCCAGGGCGCTTCGCCAGTTTCTGCTGCACACCTCGGTCCTTGAGGGCCTGAATGGCGCCCTGTGCGACGCGGTGACAGGGCAGCAGGGCGGCCAGGCGCACCTGGACACGCTTGAGCGGAAGCACTTCTTTCTGGTGTCCCTGGATGAGCCGGGCCAGTGGTTCCGGTATCACCAGCTGTTGGCCGAGGCCCTGCGGGCGCAGCTGGCGGCCGAGCAGCCAGCCCTCCTTCCCTTGCTGCACACCCGCGCCAGCCACTGGTTCGAGGCGCAGGGCATGGCCGCCGAGGCCATCCGGCATGCCCTGGCCGCCCAGAACCCTGACCGCGCTGCAGACCTGATTGAGCTGGCTGTACCGGAATGGCGCCGCACCTTGCAGGACGGTGCCATCCTGCCCTGGCTGGAGGCGCTGCCAGCGGCCTTGCTTCGGCGGCGGCCGGTGCTGTGCGTGTATTTCGCCAAGGCGCTGTTGCAGGCGGGCCGCTGGCACGAGGTTGAAGGCCGTCTGCGCGGCGCAGAACAGGCGCTGCGGGCACGCGATCCCGAGGCCCACGTGGTAGTTGACGAGGCAGAGTTCAGACGCCTGCCTGCCGAGATAGCTGCTTACCGCGCGGCGCTGGCCGTGGCCCTGGGCGAACTGGGCCCCGCGACCCAGCACGCGGCTCAGGTGCTGGCCCTGGCGCCCCCGGAGGACCACCTGGCCTGTGGCGCGGCGGCCGGCTTTCTGGGTCTGACGGCGTGGCGGCAGGGGAAGCTGGCAGAGGCATCCCGGCACTGGGCCGAGGCGCAGGCCCAGTTACTCCAGGCCGGGCACCTGGCCGACGCGGTGGGCGCTGCTCTGGCCCAGACTGAAATTTTCATGGCGCGCGGCCAGCTGCGGCAGGCCCAGCGCGTCTCTGAACAGGCCCTTCAGGTCGCCACGTCGGGCCACGGCCCCCCTCTGCGGGGTACGGCGGACCTCTACGTGAGCCTGAGCGAAGTCTTCCGGCAACGGCACAATCTGGCGGCGGCCCGGGCGGCCCTTCAGCACAGCCGGGCTCTGGGCCCGCTCAGTGCACGTTCATCGTACGAAGGGCGCTGGCGCCTCGCCCAGGCCGACCTGGAGTTGACCGAGGGCCGCCTGCCTGCCGCCCTGACGCTGCTGGCCGAAGCGGCCGCCTGTGTCCAGCCAGGCGACTTCCCCGAGGGGCGCCCGGTGCCGGCAGTGGCCGCGCGGGCTCAGATACGGCAGGGTAACCTGGAAGCCGCCCACGCATGGGTGCGGGCCAGCGGCGTTTCCATCCGGGACGAGCCCTCGTATCTGCGGGAGTACGAGCAGGTCACCCTGGTCCGGGTGCTTCTGCAGGCTTCGGACACTGGCATAGCGGCACGGCGGGAGGTGCTGGCCTTCCTGCAGCAGCTGGCAGCGGCCGCTGAGGCCGGCGGGCGCTCTGGGAGCCTGATAGAACTCCTGATCCTTCAGGCCCTGGCGCACGATCAGGCGGGGCAACAGGCGCCGGCGCTGACCTTTCTGGAACGCGCCCTTGACCTGGCCGAGCCTGAAGGGTACGCGGCCGTCTTTCTGGAGGAAGGGGCTGTCATGGCAGACCTGCTCCGAAGGGTGCTGAAGCGTGGCGTGGCGCCCTCGTATGTCCGCCATCTGCTTCAAGGTGTCCGGGGCTCAGGCAAAGGGTTACGTTCTTTGCCGGTGGTGGCAGGCGACCTGCGGCTCAGTACCCGCGAACAAACTGTCCTGCGGTGGCTGACCACTGAATTGAGTGGCCCCGATATTGCCAGAGAACTGGGGGTTTCCATCAACACGCTGCGGACACACACCCAGCGCGTGTATGACAAGCTGGGTGTGAACAGCCGTCGCGCGGCGGTCCGCCGGGCACAGACCCTCGGCTTGATCTGATTGGGGCGTCGGGGCTTCTGTAAGCCTGGATCAGGTGGTCGCCTGCAGGCCTGCCTGGTCCTGGGAGAGAGGTGCATCCCCTGCCCGTCCGGCCAACCAGAGGGCGACTCCCAGCCAGAGAAGGCTGAGCCCCATGGGCAGCGCGGCGAGGCGGTGCAGGGGATGCGGCAGAGGCAACACCATCAGCGGTGCAAAGGCAGCCACCATCATGAGCAGCCCCGCCCCGCGCGGCAGGACCCCGGCGCGCCACGTGGCAAGCCCCAGCAGGAGACCGCCCAGCATGTAAAGCGCGCCAGAGAGCGGCGCGGCGGCCGCAAGCGCTCCAAGATTCACCGGACCGGCGTGTCCACTGAAAATCCTCAGGAAGCTCTCCACGAAGCCCGGGGCATCGGTCACCAGCAGCGGCAACACGAAAGTCTCGACGAAGGTGAAGGCCGCCACCAGCACCAGCCAGAGGCCCAGCAGCAGGAAACCGGCCAGCCCAGGCCAACCGCTCTGGCGAACCTGCTGGGTGTAAACCGCCGTGAGGCCCAGCAGCCCCGCCAGGGCCATTAGCAGGGTCAAGGCGTGAACGGCGGCCCAGCGGGGTGTGGTGACAGCCGCCAGCACCTCGGGGGGGTGCAGGGTTTGAACGCCGAGAAACAGAAGTCCTGCGGCGGCGCACGCTCCGCCGCCGCTGCGCACGAGTCTGGAAGGGGTGATGGTCATGGTGTCCTCCTTGTGTGGCGCGGTCATTGCGCGCCGACATGACCGTAAGGAGGCAGGTGATGACGCCGCGTCACCAGATGTGGTGAGGCAAAGGGTTCAGCGGGGCCGGTACAAGGATGAGGCTCCAAATTGGACTCAGCTGCGGTGTCAGGACGTCGGGCCACCGAAAACCCGGTGCCCGGCTTCCAGGCTGTGCAACCTCCATGACAGGCATCACGAAAGCCCTAGGCCCTCTCAAGATGAGCCAGCGGCAGCCACCAGTGCGGTTTCAACGACAGGGAGAGCTTCCAGGACAAATGGCAGTTCTTCAGGACGCTCCGACAGGAAAGCCAGATTGTCGATCATGGCCAGCACGCGAAGGGCCTTCAATGGGTGCTCGTACCCCGCTGGCAGGGCCCTGAACCGCGTATAGCCTGTGATCAGCGCCGCCCGCTCCTCTGGTTCCAGAGCGAGGTCAGCATTCGCGAGGTCCAGCAGGAAGGGGCCCCAGCCACAGCGATCAAAGTCAATGAGCGCCAGACCTGTCTCCTGTTGCAGGAAGTTGCCTGGGTGCACGTCTGCGTGAATCAGCCCGAAGCCCCCTGGGATATCGTTCAACGGCCCCAGTTTCCGAAGCATCTGGGGCAGCGCCACGTTGAGGCGGTCTAAACGCTGGCGGTCGACAAAGGTGGTGATGTTCTGCTGCAGTTGTCGGGCGCTCGCCAGGAAGTAAGGGGCGTCATAGTGAGGGCGCTCGAACACGGCGGGGGGCCGAAATTGCTCCGCTTGAGTGTGGAGCTGGCCTAAGACTTCCCCTGCCTGTTCCGCCTGTGTCAAGGTGAATTCCTGGCCTTCGGGTAAGGCCTCACCTTCCAGCCAGGTCAGCAGGGTGCAGAGAAGGGAAGGTGCGGGCGGAACCCTCAAGGAGGCCACCCACGAGCCCGAGACGCTGCGCACAGGTTGGGGAACTGGGATGGCCCCGTTGCGGGCCAGGAGATCAAGCCATTCGAGTTCGGAGTCGAGGGCCGCTGGATGATGCCGACCGGCCGTATGGAGCCGGAGCGCGTAGCGTTCGCCTGAAGGAATATCCACGCGAAAGACGCTGTTCTCGCCCTCTCGCAACAGGGTGATGTGGGCCTGACGTAGGCCATATTCCTCCAGGAGGAGGCGGCTCAACCCATCATGCTGAGCGGAGTGGAGGGTAGAACGTGTGCCTGAAGAGCCCATCTGGTGAGTGTAGGGGCTGTATGGCATGGCTAAGAGCGTCAGATGGCTTAGGGGGTAAAGGTAGTGTCGAGACGCTGCCAAGCCCTTAAGATGAACTGACTAATTTGATATCACAAAATATCCTGCCATTATTGTGGGAGAAGGGTGGAGGATTACCTCAGACTGGGCGGCTGTCAGAGTGGCGTGAGAGGCCCGCCGCTAGGCTGCGCCGATATGTCCGCTCTGGACGCCTTGCCTGGCTCTCACTCTGCCGAGCACCTGCAGCCCACCCTGCAGAACGTGCTTCAGGGCGACATGGGACCAGAGCCGGCCTTTGACCGGCTGGCCGCCCTGGTGGGACACGTGCTGGGCAGTCCCATCGTGCTGATTGCGCTGGTTGACGCCCAGCACCTCTGGTTCAAAAGTGCCCTGGGCTTGGACCTGAGCCAGATGGACCCGGCGCGCGTGTTCTGCCAGCATATGCTGAGCGCCCCTGAGCCCCTGGTGGTGCCCGAAACCCGGACCCATCCCCAGTTCAGCAGTAACGCGCTGGTCATGGGAGCGCCCTTTCTGCGCTTCTACGCTGGCGTGCCGCTGCAGGCGCCGGGCGGTCAGGTGCTGGGCACCCTGTGCATCATGGACCAGACACCACGTCCAGCGTTCGGCGCCGAGGACTTGCGCACGCTGCAGGATCTGGCCGAAACGGTGGTACGCGAGCTGGAGTTACGCCGTGCCCTGCAGGTCACCCAGCACGCCCTGCAACAGCAGCGGCGCAGCGAGGCGCTGGGCACCGCCATGCTGAATGCGGCGCTGGACGGCGTGGTGACCATGGACAGCCAGGGCCGTGTGCTGGAGTGGAATGCCGCCGCCGAGCAGATCTTTGGCTACCGCCGCCAGGAGGTTCTGGGTCAGGAACTGGCCGGGCTGATTGTGCCGCCCGACGCCCGCGAGGCCCACCGGCGCGGGCTGGCCCACTATCTGCGCACCCGGCACGGGCCGGTGCTGGGGCGGCGCATTGAAGTGCAGGCGCTGCGGCGGGACGGCGAACTCTTTCCCTGTGAACTGGCGATCACGCCGGTGGAAAGTGGCGAGGAGCTGCTGTTCACGGCCCACCTGCGCGACCTCACCGAGCGGCGCGCGGCCGAGGCGGCACTGCACGACAGCCACGCCCTGCTGCGCGCGGTGGTGGACACGGTGCCCGAAGCCATCTTCGTCAAGGACCGGCAGGAGCGCTACGTGATGATCAACGCCGCTGGCGCCGGGCTGATCGGGCGCCCGGCCGACGAGATTCTGGGCCACACCGACCAGGAACTGTTTCCGGCGGCCACGGCGCTGCATTCCGGGCAGCAGGACCGGCTTGTCCTGGACACCGGACAGACCGCGCAATACGAGGTCACCGACCAGCTGACCGATGGCCGGGTGCGCAGCTTCCTGTCTACGAAAAGCGCCTACCACGACGCGCAGGGCGAAGTGCGCGGGCTGATCGGCTCGGCCATTGACCTGACTGACCGCAAGGCCCTGGCCGCGCAGCTGGAAGAGCAGAATGCCCAGCTGGCCGCCCATGTGCAGGCCCGCACACAGGAACTGGAAGCGGCGCAGCTGGAAATGCTGGAGCGCCTGGCCCGCGCTGCCGAGCACCGCGATGAGGATACCGGCGAGCATGTTCACCGGGTGGCACGCGCCGCCGCCGGCATCGCCAGCCAGCTGGGCCTGGGGCCCGAAACGGTGGCCCTGCTGGAACGGGCCGCACCCCTGCATGATGTGGGCAAGATCGGGGTGCCGGACGCCATCTTGCTGAAACCGGGACGGCTGACGCCCGAGGAATTCGACATCGTCAAGACGCACACCACCATCGGCGCCAGCCTGCTGGACGACAGCCGCTCGGTGCTCATGCAGGCCGCGCAGACGATTGCCCTGACCCACCATGAACGCTGGGACGGGGCCGGCTACCCCCAGGGCCTGCGCGGCGAGGCCATTCCGTTGCTGGGCCGCATCGTGGCCGTGGCCGATGTGTACGACGCCCTGACCAGCGAGCGGCCCTACAAGCGTGCCTGGACCCACGAAGCCGCCGTCGCCGAGTTGCGCGCCCAGGCTGGCCGGCAATTTGACCCGCAGGTGGTGGCCGCCTTTGAAGGGTGGCAGGCCAGCGAGAGCGAACGATCTGAAGCGTGAGGGCAGTTGGTATTTTTACCGTCTAGGACGAATAAAAAATTATCTGCCTTTTGAGAGGCCCAGGAAGGGGTCAGCAAAGGTTCATGCCTCCTCCGGGTGCGGCCTAATCTTTGCCAAGGCCTTCTTGACCTTCCTGCGAGCCCGCTGAATTTTCTCCATCCTGGCGCGGTAATTCGACAACACCTTTCCGCCACAAAGCTCTTCTCTTACCTAAGGCTGTTTAGGTAAGATAACCACAATGGCTTCTTCTCCCGCCCTTCCACTGGCCCTGGCCCGTCACGATCTGCTGGCGCAGACGCGCGAGTGGACGGCTCTGCACGATGAGGAACTGCGTCGGCGTGCGGTGCAGGCGGCCGGAGCGAAAGATGTGGCGGCGCTCGTCTCACTGACCACCGCCTATCTGGCGCACCAGGGCGGCAGTGGGGTGCTCACCAGCCCGCGCACCACGGAGGCCTATGCGCTGGGGGCGCGGCAGTTTACAGAGTACACTGCCACCCAGGCCATCAACCTGCTGCGGCCGGGACGGCACGACGCACAGGGGTATGTCAACCACATGCTCGCCGCCGGGCGAAAACCGGCGGGGGTGCAACTGAAGGTGGCGGCCGCCAGCTGCCTGTACCGCGCGCTGCGCTGGGCCGGGGCCACCGAAGCCGATCCCTTCCGGGATGTGCGGGTACCCAAGGACCGCACGCCCGGCATTGTCAAGCGCCCGCCCTACACCGAAGACGAACTGGCCGACGTGCTGGACCATGCTGACGCCCACGTGAAATTCCTGCTGTTTCTCACCGCACATGCCGGGCTGCGCATCAGCGAGGCGCTGGCGCTGCAGTGGAGCGACCTGGACGAGGGGGCACGGCGGGTGCAGGTGCGCAGCGGCAAGGGACGCAAGGGCCGGGTGGTGGCCGTGAGCACCAGTCTGGCGCGGGCCGCGCGGCACTACCGCCAGTTGTACGGCCCCGGCGGCCCCGACCACACCGATGGCAAGCGCACCACGCCGCACGACCACGTGTTCCGCTACCGGCAGCCCATGACCGCCCGCTACCACGCCGAAAAAGCGTTTCAGGCGGCTGGCGTTCCGTTCCGGGGCTTTCATGCCGGGCGGAAATATGCGGGCACCCGGCTGCTGCGGCAGATCCGGGATTTTGGGCGGGTGGCGGCCCACCTGGGACATGAAAGCGTGGACACCACCCGCCGGGGCTACGCGCAGCTGGCGGCCGACGATCTCAAGGACGACCTCAACGGCTGGTAGGCCACCGGGTTCGCCCCCCCACTCCCCCCAACTGGTGGGGGGGCAGTACCCACCCGGCGGGCCCGCCTGGACCAGCGTGGACGGTAGCATGGCCGGTGTGAAGAACCCGAGTCCTGCCGGTGCTGGCGCGCCGGAGTGCGCGTGAGTGAGGCGCTGCACCGCGCCGAGCTGGCGGCGATTGAAGAGCAGCTTCGCCACGCCAGCGGCGCGGCGCGGATGACCCTGCACCGGGACGCGGCGTACGTGGCCCTGGACCTGGGGCACTCGGCGCTGGCCATGACGCACGCCGTGCAGTGCCTGGACGCCGCGCGCGGCCTGGGTGATCCCCGCCTGGAGGCCAAGGCGCATGTGACCGCCGCGCTGGTGATGGCCGACGCCTACGATGACCAGGGCGCGGAAACGCACTTTTCGCGGGCCGAGGCGCTGGCCCGCGCCTGTGGGGACGCGCGCGGCGTGGCACTGGTGGCGGTGAACGCCTCGCACTTCGAACTGGAACGGAACGACTCTGCCGCCGCCGCTGCCCGCCTGCAGGCCCTGCTGGACTCGGATTATGCCCCGGGCCTCTTGATCGCCGACGTGCGGGTGGGCCACGAACTGCACCAGTCCTTTCACATCAACTATGTCAAGGGCGCGGCCCTGGCGCTGCGCGGCGAGGTGCCCGCCGACCTGCGCGCGCGGCTGGAGGCGCAGCTGCCGGTGTCAGCGGCCTTTCTGCAGACCCTACACCAGGAAGAGGGCCTGGACACCGCGCGCTGGGGCCCCGACATTCTGGACGCACTGACCGCCTACGCGCTGTGGCAGGGCCGCCCCGACGAGGCGCTGGCGCTGGCCGACGAGGAAGTGGCCCTCTCGCGGGTGGGCGGCACCAGCCTGCAACTGGGCCGGGCGCTGCTGGAACGCGCCGGGGTGCATGCCGAGCGCGGCGAGTGGACGCAGGTGATTCTGGACGCGCAGGAGGCCGCGCCCCTGTTCGAACAGGCCGGGCGCGACCTGCTGTCGGTGCAGGCGTGGCAGGCCGTGGCCGACGCCCGCGCCCAGCAGGGCCACTACCGCGAGGCCTTTGAGGTGCAGCGGCAGCTGACCGCGCGCACCCAGGCGCTGCACCGGGCCTTTTTTCAGCAGGGCGCGCAGCTGCGCCAGATTGAGCGCCAAGCGCAGGAGGCCGAGGTGCGTGCCCGCGCCCTGGCCGAGGCGGCGCTGCGCGACCCGCTGACCGGGGTGCCCAACCGCACGCACGCCATGAACCGCCTGCAGGAGGTCTGGGCCCAGGCGCAGCAGGGCCAGCCCAACAGTGTGGCCCTGCTGGACATTGACCATTTCAAGAGTGTGAATGACCGCTTCGGCCACGCGGTGGGCGACGAGGTCCTGACCCGGGTGGCGCAGGGCCTGAGTGAGGCGGTGCGCGGCACCGGCTGCCTGACCCGCTTTGGCGGCGAGGAATTTCTGCTGATCCTGCCTGACCTCAGCCCACAGGACGCGCGCCGGGTGTGCGAGCGGCTGCGCCAGACCCTGCGCGAGCTGAGCTGGGCCGACCTGGCCCCCGGTCTGGCGGTCACGGGCAGCTTCGGCGTGGCGGCGGTGCGCCGGGGCCTGCCAGTCAAGGACACATTGCAGGCCGCAGACGGCGCCCTGTACGCGGCCAAGGCTGCCGGGCGGGACACGGTACGGGTCGAGCTGCGCCCAGCCGGCATTGGGGAAAGCGACTGAGTGGGGGTGGGCTTTTCCTGACGTGAGGTGGCGGGGCGAGCCACAGAAAAGACCGTCAGCAAGAATGTTTTTGCACCTGCGGCACAGCAGCCAAACCCTCCCTCGCTGCAGATGTGGCAACGCGAGGGGGCGGGCCGTGTCAGGATGCCGTCATGACCCACGAGCACGACCAAGCGAATATGGAGCAGATCGCTTGGCTGCGTGCGGCCCTGGAGCAGGCGGGCGCCGTGCCCCCCGAAGCGGGGGCCGGCGCCCCTGTTTCGCCCTCTACCCCAGCGCCCACGCCTCCAGCCACCGACGTAGCCAGCGACCCCGTGGCCTGAACGCGGAGGCCAGCCCCGCCCTGGGGCGAACGAGGTGAATGTCCGCGAAAGAGAGGGGCGCGGGCGGCCTTGAAGGTTTTGGCCCCAAGTTAGGGCTGGGAAGCCCTATGAACGCACGGGATCAGGTACAGGAGAGGGTCAGCGCCTTCTCCCCACACCCACCTGGCCGGCCTATTCCAGCGCGCTGTGGCCAGTCAGGTGGCGGCCGATGATCAGGGTATGGATGTCGTGGGTGCCCTCGTAGGTGTCCACCGTTTCCAGGTTCAGCATGTGGCGGATCACCGGGTACTCGGTGGTGATGCCGTTGCCGCCCAGCAGTTCGCGGGCCAGCCGGGCGCCCCGCAACGCGGCGCGCACGTTGTTTCGTTTGGCGTAGCTGACCTGCGCGTGATTCATGGTGCCGCCGTCTTTCAGGGTGCCCAAGCGCCACGCCAGCAGCAACCCCAGGCTGTGGTCGGTGGCCATGCGGGCCAGCTTGTCCTGCACGAGTTGCCGGGCCGCCAGCGGCTTGCCGAAGGTGGTGCGGCTGCCCACGTAGTCCAGGGCCGCGCCCAGCACCGCTTCCAGGGCGCCCATGGCCCCCCAGGCAATGCCGAAGCGGGCTGAACTCAGGCAGGAGAGCGGCGCGCCCAGGCCCCGCGCGCCGGGCAGCCGGTGGTCGGCGGGCACGCGGCAGTCGGTCAGCACGATTTCGCCAGTGACGCTGGCGCGCAGGCTCTGTTTGCGCTCGATCTTGGGAGCCGCGAAGCCGGGGGTCTCGGTGGGGACCAGGAAGCCACGCACGGCGCCCTCGTCGTCGCGGGCCCAGACCAGGGCCACGTCGGCCACCGGGCTGTTGGTGATCCACATCTTGGCGCCGTTCAGCACGTACTGGTCACCGTCGCGCACGGCACGGGTGCGCATGGCGCCGGGGTCACTGCCGCCGTCGCTTTCGGTGAGGCCAAAGCAGCCGATCAGCTCGCCGCTGGCCAGCCCGGGGAGCCAGCGCGCTTTTTGCGCCTCGCTGCCGTAATTCAGGATGGGCAGCATGACCAGGCTGCCCTGCACGCTGGCGGCGGACCGCAGGCCGCTGTCCACCCGCTCAAGTTCGTACATCATGGCGCCGTAGGCGCTGTGGGAGGTGCCCGCGCCGCCGTAGGCCTCGGGGGTGGTGGGGCCCAGCAGGCCCAAGGCGCCAAAACAGCGCATCACGTCGCGCACGGGCAGCTCGCCCCGGTCCCACCACGCGCCCACCTGGGGCAGCAGTTCCGCGTCGCAGAAGGCGCGCACGCTCCGGCGCACCTGCCGTTCATCGGGCCCAAGCAGGTCCTGCACCGCGAATTCATCGAACATGCTTCACTGAATAGCAGATAGGCCTGGGGCAAGGGCGCTGCTGGCCCGTTACGGCGCCGGGGTGCCTTCGGCGGGCACGTACAGGCAGACCTGCCGCCGGCCCTGCCGCTTGGCCGCGTACATCGCCTCATCGGCGCAGCGCTGCAGCGTGCCCAGGTCGGGCCCCGCCTGGGGCGTGACAGCCACGCCCACCGACGCGGAGACATGGACGGTGGCGCCTGTCCTGGGGAGGGTGTAGGGGCGCGAGAGGGTGTCTAACAGCTTGGTCGCCACCAGTTGCGCGTCGCCCGGGTGGCGCAGGCGGGTCAGAAACACCGCGAATTCGTCGCCTCCCAGCCGGGCCACCAGATCAGCCCCGCGCAGGCCGCCCCGCAGGCGCCCGGCCACCTGCACCAGCAGGTCGTCGCCCGCCGCGTGCCCGTGGGTGTCGTTGACCGGCTTGAAGCCGTCCAGGTCCAGAAACACCACCGCGCATTCGGCCTGTCCCGGCTGGGCCAGCAGCGCCTCGGCACGGGCACGGAACTGGGCGCGGTTGAGCAGGCCCGTCAGCGGATCGTGGCTGGCCTGCTGCACCAGGACGTGGCGGTCCTGCAGGAGGGTATTGTGGTCTTCAAGCAGGGCGCGCAGTTGCTGGCGCTGGGTTTCGGCTTCACGGCGCAGACGCTCAAGCTGCACCTGATCGCGCAGCGCCCGCGCCCGGCGGTCCAGGTGTTCGGCGTGCAGGGCGCGCTCCAGGGCGTGGTGGGCGGCCAGGGTCTCGTAGGCCGCGCGCCAGTCCTCGCGCTGGCGGTGCGCCTCGCTGAGCAGGCGCAGGGCCTCGCATTCCCGGGCGCGCAGGCCCCAGTGCCGGGCGTGGGTCAGGGCGGCGTTCAGGGGGGCCTGGGCGTCCTCCGGATGCCCGGCAGCCAGGGCCACCTGCCCCAGCACGGTCAGGGCGTGGGCGGCGGTGTCCCAGTCGGCGGCGCCCTCGGCCTGGGTGACGGCCGGGGCCAGCGCCTGTGCCGCCCCCTGGGCGTCGTCCACGCGGCCCAGGTGCAGCAGACACAGGACGCGGTAGGTGGCGAACACCAGCGCGTGGTGGCGCAGGCCCGCCTGCCGGGCGCTCTCCTCCTGAGCCGCAATCAGGGCCAGGGTCCGCGCGTACTCGCCCAGGGCGTAGCGGTCTATCACGATGTTGCTCACGCCGGTGAGGAGGTGGGTGTCGTCGCCCAGTTCCTCGGCCAGGGCCACCACCTGTTCGTGGGCCTGCAGGGCCAGGGCGTGATCGCCCAGTTCGGTGTGGACCAGCCCCACGTTGTTCAGCAGCCGCAGGCGCCCGAAGGTGTCGGCCGGGGGCACGCGGCGCAGACCTTCCAGAAACAGTTCCAGCGCGCGGGCGTAGTCGCCCTGGCGCAGCGCGCAGGCCCCCAGGCCGCTCAGCGCCCGGCAGACCAGCGACGCATCGGGGACCTCTAGCGCCAGGACGCGGCGGTACAGGGCCTGGGCTTCGGCATAGCGGTTCTGAAAGAGGGCCGGGGCCGCCGCTGTGCACAAGGCGCGGGCCAGCAGGACCGGGTCGGCATCCAGGGCTTCGGCCTGCGCCAGCGCTCCGGTGGCCAGGGCCTGCGAACGCGCCGGGTCAGTGTCCAGGGCGGATTCGGCGGCGGCCAGCTGCGCCAGCAGCGCGGCGTGGGCCTCTGGCGGGGCCGGGTCTGCCCTGCCACCGCCAAAGGAAGTCATGGCTCCACTGTAAAAGGTGCCTGCGCCGGGGTCCAGGGGCTGGGGAGCCGGAGGGGCCGCCCAGACGTGAACCGCCCTTCACGGAACCCGTCGCCGGGGTGCGGTCCAGCTTCAGAGGCCTTCAGCCGGTCCGCACCTCGCCGGCCTGGGCCACCCATCATCCTGCCCACAGGAGGCTTCCCATGACCCAGTGCCTGCCGTGCTCTCCCCTGCCCGCGCCCCACGGAGCAACGCCATGAAGCCGCCCGTCACGCCCCGCGTGCACGGGATCATTGACTATGTGGCCTGCGCGGGGCTGCTGGTGCTTCCCCGGGTGCTGGGGCTGTCGCCCGCCGCGCGGGCCCGGTCGCAGGCGTTTGCGGCGGCGTATCTGGCGCTGACGGCGGTCACGGACTTTCCCCCGGCCCTGCGCCGCACCGTGCCCTTTCCCTGGCATGGCCGAGCCGAGTTGCTGAGTGTGCCGCTGGTGCTGCTCTCGGCGCGGGGCGAGGGCCCCAGAGAGGGGCGGTACTTTGCCGGGGCCGCCGCGATGGTGCTGACCGCTTTCATCAGCACCGACTGGGCGGCCGACCCGGACCGCTAAGCCCGTGCCCGCACCTGCCCGCCGCCGATCCATACGCCCGCAATATCGGCTGGGGTGCCGGTGGCAAAGGCGGCAGCCAGAGCGCGTTCTGGGCTGGCCGCGTGGCGGAACACCGCGTCCAGAGGGGTGCCGGACGGGGGCGAGAGGTGCACGGCGTCAAACTGCTGGCCCGGCAGGAATGAGCCCACCTGCGCATCCAGGCCCAGCGCCTGGGCCCCCGCCCGGGTGGCGAGGTACAGCAGATGGGCGGGCGTCAGGGGAACGCCCGCCTCGCCCATCAGGTTCTGCATGAAGTGGGCCTGCAAGCCTTCTTTGAGCAGCGAAAAGCCGGTGCCACCGCCCACATCGCTGCCCAGGGCCACCGGCACGCCGGCCTGCAGGTGACGGCGCAGGGGAAAGAAGCCGCTGCCCAGGGCCGAATTGCTGCAGGGGCAGTGCGAAACGGCGCAGCCCCGTTCGGCCAGCACGCCCAGTTCGCGGTCCGAGGGGTGGATGTTGTGGGCCAGGACGCCGCGCGCATTCACCAGCCCGGCGCGCTCGTAGGTGTCGAGGTAATCGCGGGCGCCGGGGAACAGGCCGCGCACCACTTCCACCTCGCGCACGTTCTCGTTGATGTGGCTGGTGAACAGCACGCCTGGAAACTCGGTCATCAGGGCGGCACAGGCGTCCAGGATGCCCTCGGAGGCCGAGAGGGAAAAGCGGGGCGTGACCGCGTACAGGGCGCGGCCCACGCCGTGCCAGCGCTCGATCAGGGCCTTGCCCTCGGCGTAGGCGCGCTCGGGGGTGGTGTGCAGTTCATCCCGCAGCAGGCGGTCACTCACCACCTGTCCGGCCACGGCGCGCAGGCCCACGCGGGCGGCTTCCTCGAAAAACAGGTCCACCGCCGAGGCGAAGTGCGAGCCAAAGACCAGCGCGGTGGTGGTGCCCGCACCCAGCAGGCCATCCAGAAAGTCCCGGGCCACGGCGCGCGCGTAGGTGTCGTCGGCCAGCCGGGCTTCCTCGGGCAGAGCGCACCCCTCCAGCCACGCCAGCAGCGGCAGGCCCAGCCCGCCAATTACCCGCACCTGGGGCAGATGGACGTGGGTGTCAATGAAGCCGGGCAGCAGCAGGCCGCCGCGCAGGTCGGTCACGGGGGCGGCCGGGTGGGCCGCGCGCAGGGCCGCGAAGTCGCCGCTGGCCTGAATCACGCCCCCCGACACCAGCAGGCCGCCGTCTTCATGGGCACGCAGGGCATCAGGGTGGGTAAAGGGACTTTCAGGGGTGTGCAGGAGGGTCGCGCGGTACAGAACAGAGGTCATAACTTCCTTTGGGGTGGGGGTGGGGACAGAGGGGGGCTTTGACGAGGCTTCAGGGCGCCTCTTCACCAGGGCCCTCTGGAAACAGCAGCGGCGCGAGTTCGGCGGCCACGGCCAGGGCGATCATGGCGGGGTGCTTGCGGGCCGGCCCGGTCATCAGGGCCGGGAGGCCGATGGGTGTGGTCACGCGGGCCAGGACGTCTGGGGGGTGGCCCAGCGCGGCCAGTTGCCCCTGAAACCGCGCCCACTTGGCCGAGGACCCGATCAATCCCACCGAGCCCCAGTCGGGGCGGCGCAGGGCCGCGTCCAGCAGGGCGGCGTCCTCGGCGTGGTCGTGGGTGAGCAGGCGCAGATGGGTGCGCGGGGGCAGGTCGGCCAGCACCAATTCGGGGATGGGCGCGTGGTGCACATGCAGGGTCGCGGCGCCGCCGTCCAGGGGGGCCAGCCGCTCCGGGGTCAGCTGGGCGGCGCGCGAGTCAATGAGATGCAGGGCAAGCGGCAGGCGCGAGAGCATCCGCGCCAGTTCCAGGCCCACATGCCCGGCCCCGAACACCGCCACCGCCGGGCGCGCGGTGAGGAAAGGCTCGAGCAGCAGCGTGACCTCGCCGCCGCAGCACTGGCGGCCGTGCTCATTGGGGGCGCGGTCGGTCAGGCGCAGGGTCAGGAGTTCGGGGGCGCCCGCGCCCCCCGCCAGCAGGACGCGGGCGCGGGCCACCGCCGTGGCTTCCAGGTTGCCGCCGCCCACGCTGTCCCAGGTGTGCCCGGCCCCCACCAGCATCTTGGCCCCGGCCTCGCGCGGGGTGTGGCCCCGAGCGGCGGCCACAGTGACCAGCACGCCGGCCTCGCCCCGCGCGTGCAGGGCGTTCAGGGCCTCGCGCCAGTTCAAGGGCGGTGGTCCTGCCCGGGGCCCGTCCAGGCCAGCGGCACCAGCCGCAGCGGGCTCAGGGGCACTTCCTCGGCCCATTCGTGGCGGGCGAGGTCATCGGGGTCCAGGTCCTCGGTGGTGAGCAGGGGCAGGACTGGGGGCAGATCGGCGTGCAGCAGGTGCAGGTCGGCCGGGGTCAGGGGGTCAGTCATGGGGCAGGGTCTCCGGGTGGAACTGGCGGGCGCGGGTTAGGGCCCAGTAGATGGCTTCGGGGGTGGCGGGGCTGGCCAGCAGGGTGGGCTGGTCCGGCGGGCCAAAGGCCGCGCAGGCGGCCCGCAGCGCCTCGCGCACCGAGATCGCCAGCATCAGGGGCGGCTCGCCCACGGCCTTGGAGCCGTAGATCACGCCGTTTTCCGCCGCGTTTTCCAGCAGGGCCACATTGAATTCGGCGGGCAACTCGCTGAAGCTGGGCAGCTTGTAGGTGCTGGCCGAGTTGGTCAGCAGCCGCCCCCGCCCCGGGCCCTCCGATTCATCCCAGCGCAGCTCTTCGAGGGTCAGCCAGCCCACGCCCTGCAGGTAACCGCCCTCCACCTGCCCCAGGTCAATCAGCGGCGAGAGGCTCTGGCCCACGTCGTGCAGCAGGTCGGCCCGGCGCACGCTGTAGGCCCCGGTAAAGCCGCAGACCTCCACTTCCGAGACGGACGCGCCGTAGGAAAAGTATTTGAACGGCTCGCCCTGCATGGCCTCGCGGTCCCAGTGCAGGCCCGGGGTACGGTAAAAGCCGGCGGCCCACAGCGGGGTGCGGCGGAAGTAGGCCGCCTGCACCAATTCGGCAAAGGGCAGACCGCGCTCCGGGTGGCCCAGGGGGAAGACCTGCCCGGCCTCAAAGCACACGTCGTCCGGGTGCACACCCAGCTGGCCGGCCGCCACCTCGGCCAGCCGGGCGCGGATCTGGTCGCAGGCGTCTTTCACGGCCCCGCCGTTCAGGTCAGCGCCGGAACTGGCGGCAGTGGCGCTGGTGTTGGGCACCTTGTCGGTGCGGGTGGGCGCCAGGCGCACGCTTGAATACGGCACGCCCAATGCCGACGCCGCCACCTGCAGCATCTTGGTGTGCAGACCCTGGCCCATTTCGGTGCCGCCGTGGTTGACCAGCACGCTGCCGTCGCGGTACACGTGCACCAGCGCACCCGCCTGGTTGTAGGCGGTGAAGTTGAAGGAAATGCCGAACTTGACCGGCGTGATCGCCAGCCCGCGCTTGCGGTGCGGGTGCGCGGCGTTAAAGGCCGCGACCTGGGCCAGCCGACCCTGAAAGTCGCTGGTGCCCAGTAGGGTGTTCCACACCGTCTCCAGGCGCTCGGCGTGGCGCACGGCCTGGCCGTAGGGGGTGCTCTGGCCGGGCGGGTAGAAGTTGCGCGCGCGCAATTCGTGGGGCGAGAGGCCAAGCAGCGGCGCGACGCGGCCCAGGAGGTCTTCGGTGACCAGCATCCCCTGAGGGCCCCCGAAGCCCCGGAAGGCCGTTTGCGAGGTCTTATGCGTTCGGGCAATGCGGCCGTGCGCCTCGATATGGGGAATGTAATAGGCGTTGTCGAGGTGACACAGGGCGCGCGCCATGACCGGCTCGGACAGGTCCAGGCTCCAGCCGCCGTCGCTGGTCAGGGTGACCTGCAGGGCGGTGAAGCGGCCCTGGTCGTCAAATCCCGCTTTCCAGCGTGCGTGGAAGGGGTGGCGCTTGCCCGTCAGCGTGAGGTCCTGGGTGCGGTTCAGGCGCAGCCGCACCGGGCGCCCGGTCAGGGTGGCGCCCAGCGCGGCGATGGCTGCGTAGCCGTGGGGCTGCATCTCCTTGCCGCCAAAGCCGCCGCCCATGCGCAGGCACTGCACGGTCACCGTGTGCGAGGGCAGCCCCAGCACATGCGCGGTGATCTCCTGGGTTTCGCTGGGGTGCTGGGTGCTGGACTGCACGAACACCTGCCCGGCCTCGTCCACATGGGCCAGGGCCGCGTGGGTTTCCAGGTAAAAGTGTTCCTGGCCGCCCAGCTCGAATTCACCTTCAAAGAGGTGGGCCGCCTGGGCAAACCCCACCGCCACGTCGCCCCGGCGCAGGGTGGACTGGGCGCCCTGGAACGAGCCAGCGGCAATGGCTTCCCCCAGGGTGATGATGGACGGCAGCGGCTCGTAGGTGACCGCCACCGCCGCCGCACCCTGGCGGGCCGCCTCTTCAGAGTCGCCCAGCACCCAGCAGACGGCGTGGCCGTGGTACATAACTTCAGATGGAAACAGAGGCTCGTCGCCCTTCACGCCCGCGTCGTTCACGCCGGGCACGTCGGCAGCGGTGAGCACACGGGCCACCCCGGGCACGGCCAGGGCGGGGGCGGGGTCCAAGGCCACCACCCGGGCGTGGGCGTGGGGCGCCTGCACCGGCCACGCGTGCAGCAGCCCAGCCAGCCGAACGCCCAGGTCATCGGTGTACAGCGCCTGCCCGGTGACGTGGGCGGCGGCGCTTTCGTGGGGCAGGGGGGCCCCGACGGGGCCGGACGTGGGGGGGGTGGGCAGGGCAGGGTCAGAGGACATGGGGGGCCTCCGGTGGGGTGGGGCGGACAGAGGGGCTCACAGCGTGCCCCCCTGCTCCACGAAGAACTTCAGAAGGCTCTGCTCCAGCATGGCAGCGCGGTAGGCGGCGCTGGCGCGGTGGTCGCTCAGCGGCGTGCCGCTCTGGCCCAGGGCGCGGGCGGCGCGGCGTACGGTGTCGGCGGTCCAGGGCTGGCCTTCCAGAAGGGCCTCGGCGGCGGCAGCGCGCAGCGGCGTGGCGGCCACGCCGCCCAGGCCTATGCGGGCGCGGGTCACCACGCCGCCTTCCACCTGCAGCGCGTGGCCCACCGCGACGCTGGAAATATCGTCAAACCGGCGCTTGGCAATTTTGTGAAAGGCCACCAGGGGCGAGAGCGGCCTGGGAACCCGTACCGCCTGAATCAGCTCGTCCGGGCGGCGCACCGTCTGGCGGTAGCCGGTGAAGAAGTCGGCCAGCGGCACCTCGCGCGTGCCCCCGGGGCCCACCAGCACCACAGTCGCCTCCAGGGCCAGCAGCACGGGCGGGCTGTCTCCAATGGGCGAGGCGGTCCCCAGGTTGCCCCCCAGCGTGGCGGAGTTGCGGATGAGGCGCGAGGCAAACTGCGGAAACCAGGCCGAGAGCAGCGGCACGCGCCCGCCCAGGCGCCGCTCCAGGTCGCTGAGGGTGAGCCCAGCGCCCAGCAGCAGGTGCTCGGGTGTGTCCTCGAACACCCGCAATTCGGGCAGGGCGTCCACCGCCACTGTGAGCGGCGCGCGGGCGTGGCGCAGGTTGACCTCCACGCCCCAGTCGGTGCCGCCGGCCAGCACCTTCGCGCCGGGGTGGGCAGCCAGCAGGGCCATGGCCTCGGGCAGGCTGGCGGGACGGTGAAAGGCGCCGTCGGGGGCCTGCAGGGCGGTGGCGCGGGGGGCCGGGGCTGGCTGCCCGGTCCGGGCCAGCAGGGGATCATCCGGCGCGGGGGTGCCCAGCGCGTGCGCGGCGTCGGCAATGGGGCGGTAGCCGGTGCAGCGGCACAGGTTGCCGCTCAGGGCGTGCAGGTCAAAGCCGCCCGGCGCCCCGTGCTCACCGGGTGCGCGCCCCGGGCGGTAGTACTCGGCCGCCATGCTGCACACGAAGCCGGGGGTGCAGTACCCGCACTGCGAGCCGCCGCGCACCGCCAGTTCATGCTGGGCAGGGTGCAGGGCCCCCGGCGTGCCCAGGCCCTCGGCGGTGACCACCTCTCCCCCATCCAGGGCCGGCAACAGGGCGAGGCAGGCGTTCACGCTCTCCCAGCGGGTGCCAGTTCCCTCGGGGCGGGCCACCAGCACCGCGCAGGCGCCGCATTCGCCCTCGGCGCAGCCCTCCTTGCACCCGGTCAGCCCCCGGGCGCGCAGGGCCGAGAGCAGCGTGGTGTGTGCGCCGCCGCCCAGGGGGGTGGGAACCCCGTTCACCGTGACCGTGACTGTCATGTTCCTCCTTGCCGCCAGAAAGCGGGCTGCCCGGCGCGGCCCCTGCCCCGGGTGGGGAAGGCCGCGCATGGTTCACGCCGGACGTGCAAAAGGGGGCGGGCTGCCGGTTATCCATGCAGAACGACAGCCGGGTTGTGGGTAGATTCAGGATAGTACAGCGGGGCGGTGGATGGGGCCGGTTACTGGGATCACGCTAGAGTTGGAACCGTTTTTCCCGCTAAGCCTGCGTGAATCTCAACATCGACAAGTCCGGGTCTGTAGAGTTGGGTGCGTGAAGTCCCAACCCATGTGGTCATACCGCGCTCACTGGGCAGTGCATGTCTTGGAGCGCGTTGAGCACAAGTTGATCGTGCCGGTTCGTCGAACTTCACTGGCTGCTCTTGATCTCGTGACGGGCGAAGAATTATGGCGAACCCGGCGGCAGGAGGTCGTCTCATGGGACATCGCCACAACGACAACACACGCGTTCGTTCGTGGTCGCCAATCGCTCACAGCGCTGTTGCTCTCGACAGGTGAAGTGGTTTGGCAGATAGCCGTACCACCGTTTTCCGGCTGGATTCATGCGGTTCAGGACACCGTGATGATCGGAGGCTGGCGGGGGTATTCCCCGATCCAGGCTTACGACACGAAGGATGGATGCGTCGTGTGGACGCATCCGCTTCACGGTGCGCCCATTCGAACTGGAATTTACGCTCCTCTTAAAGCCGCTTTTTATATCAGTGCCAATGGCAAAATCACCTTTCTACGGCTCACCGATGGGCAGGTCGGGCATGAACTGGAGTTCTCAGATCTGGATATAAAACAGCGTGTTGATTTCATCCCGAAGGGTGCGCTTGGAAGGCGAGGGGCATCACTCCTCGTACGGGGAGCAAACACTCGTATCTACCGCATCATGGGCTCAGAAATCGCGGTCGAATGCCATACCTTAGGGCAGCAACCAGTCACCCAGGTGCTTGAGGATCAAAGAGGAGAACTGTTCTTTTTCGATGATAGAGGCAGCCTTTGCGTCTATGATTTCGGTGATGGCGTGACCAGCACTGTGGGCTGGCCTGCTCATAATGCTGCTTGGTCTTCCCCTGTCACACGTACTCATGACGGATCGGTGGTTGTAGGTACGTCGTTCGGCCAATTGCTTCGATTTAGACCAGGGGGACAGGTCCCTGGGCAGCAGACAGTAGGCAGGCGCATCCTCACGAAATTGCACGTGCTTGGCGACCTTGTTGTGTTTGGGACACAGAGTGGCGAGGTCGTGGCCTGGCGTTGGGAAGACCTCCGGTAACTTACGGCACGATATGTCTAGCTGGGGTATACCCCAACCTTACACGCGTGCCATGCGATCAACACAGCGTTTCGCGTCCAGTTGAAGTCCATCTCGGCTCAAACTGACACCTGTCAGAGCGGGGCCAAACATCAACCTGACAGATCGGCACGCTTACCGGGAATTTTCGTTCCAACTCTAGCGTGACCCATTACTCTAGGCCACTGGGGGACAGAACGGGGGGCCAGGAGGGCGCGGTGTACTGTGCCGCTTCCTCCTGGCCCCTTTTTCGTGACTGGGCTTCCGCGCCTGGGCGCTTAGCGGCGGCCCCGGCCCCGCGCACGCTGTGGGCCCACACGGCCAGCGCCAGTGCCGGGGGTGGCGCCTTCGGGGCGGCGGGCCGGGCGGCCTCCCCCCTGCTGACCAGACGGGCGCCCCTCGCCCTGGCGGGGCCGCTGGGGCCGGTCACCGGACTGGGCCTGGGCCGGGCGGGCACTGCCGCTTCCCCCCGGGCGCCCGCCCGCGCCCCCGGGCTGACCAGCGCTGCGCCCGCCGCCTTGCCCACCCCGGCCCTGGCCCTGCTTTTCCTGAATGGCCTTGTCAATCTGGCCTTCTTCGCGGGTCAGCGGGGGGTGCAGGGCGGCGGGCAGCTTGCGGCGAATGCTCTGCCACAGGGCGCGCTGTTCGGGAATCAGCAGCACGAGGTTGGTGCCGGGGCGCCCGGCGCGGGCGGTGCGGCCCGAACGGTGCACATGGTCCTCGGCGGTGGAGGCCACGTCCATATGGATCACCAGGCGCACCTCGGGCAGGTCAATGCCGCGCCCGGCGATATCCGTGGCCACCAGCACGCGCGACTGGCCTTCACGCAGCAGGGTCATGGTACGCTCGCGCTTCTTCTGGTCCATGTTGCCTTCCAGGGCACTCACGGTCTCGGTGGGCAGCAGCGCGCCCAGCTTCTCGGCGCGGCGCTTGACGAGGTGCTTGGTGCGGCTGAAGATCACCACGCAGCCGCCGGGCTCGCGCAGGGCCTCGCGGGTGCGGGCGGCGGTCAGGTCCAGCACATCGTCGCGGGTGGTGTTGTGCAGTTCGTGGGTGGCCCCGGTGGCGCCGCCCAGCACGTCGCCGGGGTTGGCCGCGTCACTCGCGGGGGTGGCCGGGGCAATGTCAATGCGCTGCGGGTCTTCCATGAAGCGCTCGGCCACCGCGCGAATCTCGGCCGGGAAGGTGGCGGAGGCCATGGCGATCTGCAGGTGGCCTTTGCCCGCCCGCTGCGCCTGCGCGGCGCGCAGAATGTCGCCCACATCGCGCAGGAAGCCCAGGGAGAGCAGCTCGTCGGCTTCGTCCAGCACGGCGTATTTCAGGCCCGCAAGGCTGAGTTCCTGACGGTTGATCAGGTCTTTCAGGCGCCCGGGGGTGCCGGCAATCAGGCCCTTGCCAGTGGCTTCAGAGCGGGTCTGCCCGGGGGTGATGCCGCCGGTGATCCGCCCGGCGGGCATGCCCAGCTCGCGCGCCACATCGCGGATCTGCACCGCCAGTTCGCGGGTGGGGGTCACCACCAGCACCTCGGGGCGCATGCCGCGCACAGGCGTCATGCCAATGCCGCGCGCAGCGGCGGGAATCAGAAAGGCCAGCGTTTTGCCGCTGCCGGTGCGGGCGGTGGTGATCACGTCGCGCCCGGCCAGCAGCGCGGGAATGGCCCCGGCCTGAACGGGGGTGGGGGTGCGGTTCCCCAGCAGGGCGGTCCAGTCGGCGCTGGGGGTCAGGGGGGCGGCCACAGGGGTGGCAGGCGACGCAGCAGGCGTGCGCCGGGGTTTATTCGTTGAGGTCATGCGAGGTCCTTCCAGAGGTCCACCGGGGGCGCGCCGCGCGGGACCAGGGGCAATAAGGGACGCGCCGGCCACAAGGCGGGCAGGACGCGTCCAGGCGAGCGCCTCCAGCCACCCGGCGACGCCAGGGGCGGGGCAAGACGGACCATGCGCCTCGGCCCGTGCTGCCTCCACTATGCCGGATAAAGCCCCCCAGACCCAAATGGGCGCCCCGGTAGGATGGGGCGATGACCCCCCAGCCACCCACGCCGCCGCACGCTCCGGCCCTGATCTCCGAAAAAATTGCTGGCCTGAACGACTGGCGGGGCGAGACCCTGGCCCGGGTGCGCGCGCTGATTCTGGCAGCGGCACCCGGCATTCAGGAGGAATGGAAATGGGACACCCCGGTGTGGTCTTGCGGCGGCATCGTGTGTACCGGCGAGGTCTACAAGGCGGCCGTCAAGCTGACCTTTCCCCAGGGTGCGGCGCTGCCCGACCCGGGCGGGCTGTTCAACGCCAGCCTGGAGAGCAAGGTGCGCCGGGCGATTGACCTGCGCGAAGGAACCGCATTGGACGAGCCGGCTTTTCAGGCACTGGTGCGCGCGGCGGCGGCACTGAACGAGGAGAAGCGCGCCTCCAAAAAGGGCTGAAGCGCAACCTACATCTCGGGGCCCGGCTCGACCTCGGCGCCGCCTTTGACAGGCTCGTTCACCCGGGCGCGGGCACCCACCAGTGTTAGCTTCTGGCCGCCGCCCACGTTGGCGCCCAGCTGCGCTTCCTCGTCCACGATGGCGCGGCGTACCCGCACGCCTGCGCGCACCACCACGTCGCGCAACAGCACGCTGTCTTCGACGGTGGCGCCCTCTTCGACGATCACACCGGGCGCCAGCACCGAGCCGCGCACCGTGCCCGCCACCCGGCACCCGTAGGATACGAGGCTGCCGGCCACCTTCGCCCCCGCTTCCAGCCGCGCGGGCATGCGCGGAATGCTGGAGGTCAGGATGGGCCACTCGGGGTCGTCCAGGGTCACGGCCTGGGCGTGCAGCACGTCCTGGTGCGCGCGCCAGTAGGCCTCGGGCAGGCCCACATCCAGCCAGTAGCCGCCCAGGTTGGTGGCGCGGGCCTCGCCAGCAGCCACGAAGGCGGGAATCAGTTCGTGGCCGAAGTCGCCCAGGCGCTCGCCTTCGCCCTTGGCCTTGTGCAGGCGCTCCAGCTGCTTCAGCAGTTTGGGGGCGTCGTACACGAAGATCTCCGTGGTGATGGTCTGGCTGCGGGGATGCTCGGGCTTGTAGTCAAAGTCCGTCACCTGTCCCTCGCGGTTCACCTTCACCACGCCGAAGCGGGAGGCGTCCTCGCCTTCAGGCACCCTGGTCGTCACCATCGTCACGGCGGCGCCACTGTTCAGGTGCTCCTCAATGACCGGGCGGTAATCCAGCGTGTACACATGATCGGCCGAGAGCACCAGCAGCACATCCGGCTGGTACTGGCGAATCAGGCGGCGGTGAATGAACAGGGCGTCGGCGTTGCCGGAAGCGAAGCCGCCCTCGGCCTCGGCACCGCTGAAGGGCGGCAGCACCTGCAGGCCGCCGTGGGTGCGGTCCAGGTCCCAGGGGCGGCCACTGCCCAGGTGGTCGTTCAGGGTGTGTAGTTCGTATTCCTCGATCACCCACACGTCGCTCAGGCCGCTGTGTACGCAGTTGCTGAGGGCGAAGTCAATCAGGCGGTAGGTGCCGGCAAAGGTGAGGGTGGGCTTGGCCCGCTCCTGGGTGAGCACGCCCAGGCGTTTGCCCTTGCCCCCGGCCAGGATGATTGCCAGCACGCGCTTGCCGCGCACGCGGGTGCCGCGCCCAGTGGGCCCACTGCTCAGACTGCGGGAAGACGCCATGCCGCGAGTCTCGGGGGCGGGGCTGGGGAGGCGGGTGTGGGCGGCGTAAGGGGGGGTTTATGGGCGTGGCGGGTCGGGGAGCAGGCGAGGCCCGGTGGTGCGCCAAACGGGGCAAGATGTGAACGGCTGGAAGCTGAGGAAGCAATTGCTCAGTGCGTCGCCGCTTGGACAGATTGGGGAGCGGCAGCTCTGCATGAATGGAGCCGGATTGATCCACACTGGAAGCGTAAGCACGACGAGCTATTCCAACCGCTGTACCAAGAATGGGCAGTAAGCGTGCGGGATGTAGGGCGAGGCTGCTTTCCTCGCGTGAGGCGCCTCCCTTGCCGAATGGTGGGAAAGCGCGCCCGATCTGTGGCGCTGGCTGTGGCGTGGGCTGCATGGCTGGCTGGAGCAGCACTTACGACAGTGGCCGCAGCAATTGCCTGAGGCACTGGGCGTGCCAGTGGAAGAATGACAACACCTTGTGCGAGAGGCGGCTACGGCTGAGGATCATGCTCTGGTGCTTGCTGTCTGCGCTTGGAGTGGGCGCAAGAGAGAAGCCGCCCCACTTCCCTGTTAGGAGAATGAGGCGGCTGGTAGTTACAAGGCAGTTGTCAATGTGAGTGTTAATTCCCGACCGGGCTCATTCAGATCTTCTGAAAATTTTGACCACGTAGCTTCTTAAAGAAGATTGACACATGGGGCACAAAAGAGGTCGAAAATTCATCATCTTTTGCCTAAGGAGGTCAGGCTTGCCTGGATAGCCATCCCCGCCATCAACTACCAGCGTATCTAGCTCTGTTTTGCAAACAGAGCAATTCATTTTTAAAAAGTGAGTTATGATAGATTTCTTAAAAGCCGCCTGCAGAATCTGTATATCCCTCTTATATAGTTTACGCATTTCAAAGGATTCGATATTGATCTCAAATAATATGATTCTGGCAGCAGCTGGATAATCGTATGGATTATTCGAGAATACAATCACCCCGCAGTCGTCAGCTCGTCTAATGAGATCTCCAGCCTTTTGACTTACTCTCACAAGAGAATTAAATATCTCAGGTAGTTCAATTGAGTTAGGATCAATATAGATGTAGTTTACACCTTCAGAACTAACGTTTAAGTGTGCCACAGCTGACTCCATTTACGACTAGAAGCTCGGACTCGGTCGCACCAGGGATGGTTTGAGCATGTAGTAGGCTATTAGGAATTGCCGCTCGCATAACGTTTGCGCCAAATCCTTTCGCTACTGAAGGGTCAGTGGTCACCGAAACCATTGACCTTGCCCCGAAGACTGCGATTTCCTGGCCCCAATAACCATGGGCCTGAATATATGCTCCTCTACTCCCCCAAATCGCCATTTGTTGAGCATCAGCTATCCTTGAAGCTTGGAAGGCAATCCTAAGTGCCGCGAGAGTGGATTTACCCTCCCACAATGCCTCTCTATAAGCTGATCTCGCAGAATCACTCAGCAAGAAACCAGTCTCACGATAGATATCGTACTCAATTCCAAAATCGGTACCTCGGTAAACAGTTGTAGATCCTCCTGCATTATGGACCAACCACCCGTCCTGCCCAACGTAATAGGTATGGGCCTCACTGACGGTGAGATTAAACATCTCCTGGGTCTTCTGCACGTTGATGACGTTAGCAACGAGGCCAATCGTGCCGTCTGCCTGCTTGATCTTGTCGCCGATCTTGAGGTGGCCCGCTCCAATCCACTTGTCACTGAGGTCCTCATGCCCCTCCGGCTTGGGCCGAGGCTGGGTGTCTGAGCGCTCCGTGACGTAGAAGGGATGTCCAGGGGTGGTTTCGACAAATTCCAGCTTGTGCTTCTGGTCCGGGTCGGTCAGCGTGAGGTAGGTGATCTCTGGATCGACGTTCTTGTGGACAGCCGTGATCGGGTAGTACCCGTTCTCGCCGGTCTTCTCGTTGAATGCCAGCACTGGGGTGCCAACTGTGAGGGTAGAGATTGCGACAAACCCAGAAAGGGTGCGAACAAGCGTCGAAGGGGCGAAAGAGTTGGGATACCGACAAAGCGGCTTCGCCAAACCCACAACGCCTTTAAGCCATCTGACCGCTGTGCCCATAGCTTCGTTCGAGACAACCTTGCTCCTCACGTATTTGAAGGCATTGCCACTCATCCGACTGCCTCTCCCTGGAATTGCTTCTGTGACACTCAACGCCAATGTAGTGGAAATAAAATCACGCCCTCCTGCCGCAGACAATCGATATTCTTCTTCCATCGCTGCCTGATGCGCCTCGCCAACCAGTATTTGAGACGTTTGAGCCATATATTCTTTCTTCTTCTGCGGATCCTTGTTCTGAAGACCTTCTCTGGCTGCATTAGCCATGCCTTTAATAAGATGAAGTGCTGCACCGTCGGAAAGGCCTGATTTTATTTGATCAAGTGCAGCGAACACGCCTGCATAAACGTCAAGTGCCTGACGCGGGTCATCAAATGCATGAGCAAAGATAATGATGGCCTGGACATCTTCATATGTCCCAAACTTATTGATGGCTTCAATCTTCGTGACATCTCTGGCCAGCTCAACAATCTTGTGTTCAGCCCGGTCGCGCACGTCCCCCATGACCTCGTCCGCTTTCTGTTGAGACATCATTGCAGCGGCGTCAGCATTCTTGGCCGCCACAGCATTCCACCACTTTTCAAAGTCCGCCCAGCTTAGTTCTTCAACTTTTGCAGCGTAAACTGGATGTTCAAAGCCTTGACCATCATCAAAGTCAGCAGGAACTTCAAGGGTAAGTATGGCACCCTCAGAGACATTCACCGTCGGCGCAGAGGACTTGACTTCATCGGTTTTCACGACCTGCTTTTGACTTTCGCCGGTCTGGACAGCTGCCGGCTCATCTTTCGGCGTCACCGTCCCACCAATCTTGCTTGGGTCAGCCAGCTTCGGCAAGGTGGGGGTTAACACATCCAGCGGGTTGATTTTCAACGTACTGCTCAAAGACTGCGTCGGCGCGTCCAATCTGACCACACCTCGCGGTACGGCGAAAGGTCGAGTTCCAGTCCAGTTCGTATTGTCGTTGTACCCATCCAAGAGAGAATAGGTGGCGTCACGATATTGATAATTGTTGAGCCGGTACGTGTGATCAAGAAGACTGCAATTTGTGCTCGACTTGCACTTATAGATGTAGTTCCCTGCTTTACGAAGGATCAACTGAACCTTACCCTGGACGGTGTAGGTTACGTTCCAATCCCGCCACACCCCGTGTTCCGCCAGCCATTCATCACCACTTTGCTCTTCGATCTGCGCTGTGCTGGTGAGAATCTGCTCGCCAAACGGGTCATATCGGAAGTCGTTGTATCGATTGGCAACCCCGTAGCACCCGCTCGAGTTGCAGAAGCTTTGGCTAACCGAAGCGTTGCTGGTGTTGTTGAAATGCACCACTTGATCGTCTGCGTTGTACCGCTTGACATATCCGTGGGAATCTCCACCTGTTACGGCCAAACGATTCCCACGAGAGTCAATGCTGTATGACTGGGTCATCAAACCGCTGTAGACGCTCGGCTTCGTTTCCTGGGTAATGATGCCATCATCATTGATGGCAGCTCCGTAGATAACTTCTTCGGGTGAGTTCTCCGTCTTGGTGACGGTCTGCATGCACCGGTAATAAGAACCAGGGCCGGCCTCACACCATCCTTCTTCATATGTCGTGTAAGAGCTCGTTGAATTCCTGACATGACCAATGAGACTGCCATGATTGTTATAGGAGCGGGTTTCTGTATATGTGATCGGCGTGTTGTTTGGTCGCGTGACTTCTGTCTGGGTCTGCCACAGGGCATTTGCCGCGCTGTTGCCGTAACGATAGGTTGTCTTCGAATTTCCACCATCAGCCTTCGTTTCAAAGGCAGAGCCAGCCAAGCCACTCACGGTTGGTGTGGTGGTTTTATTGAAGATCACTGCACCATTCTGCTCGCCCCGGTTAATGACCGTGCCATCGGTGCCGTACGTGGTGTACACGCGGCCCGGTGCACCATTGGTGGGCCCCCCGGTGCTGTCATACACCACGATTTCCCGGCCCCGCTGGTCGTAGGCTTCCACACCTTTGTAACCGTGATCGGTGGTGCCGTCGCCCGTCCAGCTGTTCCACACGCGCCCGTCGTAGAAGTAGCTGTACCGCTGGTGCCGGGTTGGCGCACTCGCCAGCTGGTCCTGGCGCGTGGGATCACTGCTGCCTACGTACGGCACGTTATCCGTGGTGGTGGTCTTCTCGATCTGATCGCGCTCGGTGTAGGAGGTCGTGATCGTGGCGATGCTGGCGGCAAGGTACACACCTTCGTTGCCGCCGTAGTAGCGCCTCAAATGGTTATTCTGAACCTTGCTCTGCCGACGCACGCGAATATCGCGGTCCTGACGGGTTTCCTTGTTGCTGGGGCTGTACTGATAGCTGAAGCTGTTCTGCTTCAGGCTGGCGTCCAGCGGGGCGTTGTTATCGGCGTTGGTTGGGGTGTCCCAGGCACTGGTGAGATTTCCATTCTGGTCATGCGTCCAGAAGGACCAGTAGTTCGTCAGCCCGGTTTCGGCCCCATTGGCGTACTGCTGAATCTTGTAGATGCCCCCGTTGCCCCAGAACTTCCGGAAGTACCGCTGCCCCAGGCCGTTGACAAAGGTGTTCTTTGAATACTCCCAGGTATGCCCGTCGCCCCACGACACTTCCCCGATCTGAATGCCCCGCGCGTAGTACCACGGCATCGTCATGTTACCCGTGCTGTGCGAAATGCGGGGGTCCCAGGGGTCCACCACATCCGGAATGCTGGCCAGGTTGCCCTGGTAGGTGTAGCTCGTCTTCGCGGTGGGCAGGCCATCCAGGCGGTAGGTGGTCAACTTCCATCGCGTGGCCGTGCCTTCCCCCACCCGGGGCCGGCTTTCACTGATGATTTTCCCGAGGCTGTTGTACCGATACTCAGTGATCAGCCCACGTTCGTCCTTCTTGATCAGGTTCCCGCTCGCATCGTAGGCATAGGTGCTGCGCAAGCCAGCCGAGAGCCCCGCGTTCGCGTCGGTCTGGTTGCCGGGACGCGCGTCCTCATGCTTGGCAATCAGGCGCCCCGCCCAGTCGTACTCCATCCGCGTCGGGAAGCTGTTCGCGTCCGTCGAGCTCTTGATTTCCCCGTTGCTGTGGTAGCTCTGCGTGATTGTCGCCGTCGCTCCGCTCTGATCTGGCGGCAGCGTCGTGCTCACGGGACGGCCCGCGTGGTCATACACGTAGCTGGTCAACGCGCCCACGCCCGGCCCAGCCTGCGTGTGCATGTGTGCGCGATAAATGTGCGTGGGGAACTGCCGCGTGCTGTACTCCCGGTACTCGGTGGTCACCATCCCGGCGCCTGACTCGTTATCGGGCTCTAATGTCGCCTGGGGTAGACCGTCTGGGGTGTAGGTGTAGGCCTTGGTCTTGATGCCCCGTTCATCAATCTCCGCGGTCGGTCCGAAGAGACTGTATTCCTTCTTTTTGCTATTGCCACGCCCATCCACAAGTTGAACAGTGCGGGCGTTGCCGTCATACGCCGTACGGGCGGTCACCCAGTCGAAGCCCTGGTGCGCTTGGGTGTACTGCGGTTCGGCGTCCGCGTTCTTCGTCCACACCTGACGCTCGACCGTCACGACATTGCCACTGTTGTCGTACGTCAGCTTCGTCTGGTACCCGTCTGCATCCGTGACCACGGTCGGGCGATCAAAAGCGTCGTACTGCGTGCGGGTGGTGGCGATGGTCGCGTTGCTAGGCCAGACCATATTCAGTGGGCTGATGGCGTTGCCCGTGATGAGCCTGTGTTCTGCGGCCTTCCGGCCCAGCACGTCGTATTCATAGAACTCGAAGGGTCGGCGCGCATCGGTGTAGGGCTGCCCGGTGGCACTCGTCATCACGGGGTTGAGCTTCTTGACCAGATTGCCGGCCTCGTCATATTTGAGGTACGTGCTGCGGTCGGCCTCTCCCCCGTTCATCGTCAGGCGGCTATCGGTGATCTTCACCGGGCGGTCAAAGGCGTCGTAGTAGGTGCGGATAGTGCCGTCGGGCGTGTCCATCTGATACTCCCGCCCCAGGGAATCCACATGATGGATGAGATTGAAGGTCTTGCCGTCATTCAGATAATGGCTTTCCACCCAGGGTTTGCCGGTCAGGCCATAGCGGGTAGTGGTGGTTTTGGTCCAGTTCGGCTCATTGACTTCCACCGGGCGGTCGAGCGTGTCGTACTTCGTTTTGGTTTCAAACTGCCCATCCACGATGGTGCTGTTGGGTCGACCATACGCGTCATAGCCGATGGCCGTGGTTTTGCGGGGGGTGGCCACGCCCAGGGCATTGGTCGTGCCGATCCCCGTGACAATCTCAGTCACGCGGCCCAGATTGGTGCCACTGCCGGCATAGCGGTAGTCCGTGACGTTTTGCGGACTTCCATCCCAGGAGGCGTCCAGTTCCCCCGTGCTGTAGTACGCCCACTGCCGGTTGACCAGGTGCACCCAGGCACCACTGTCGGTCTGCAGTTCCCACAGGCTTTCCCACACGGGCTGCCCGAAGCCGTCATGCATCTTCCAGTAATTCCGGTCCGCGTAGTGCGCGGTGGCGCCGTCCCACTTGTACACGTGCGCTCTGGTCGTGTACTCCCGCACCTGATGGCCGTACTCGTCGTATCCGTAACTGCTCGTCACGCCGTTGCTGACCTTCGTGGCCACCTGGTCGCCGTACTGCTTGACGGCTTTCTGCCGGTCATACGGCATGACCGCCATGGTGCTGGGGTACACCAGGTCGTACAGCGCGCCTGTGCCGTGGTACCCATAGCTCACAGACTTGTAGGCGCCAGCGTCTCCACTCCGGTACAGATTGGTGTAGCTCACGCGCCCATAGACATCTAAGCCTGTCACGAACGTGCGACGCAGCGCGCCATTGTCGTACCGGGTCTCCGAGATGAGGCTGTTGGCACTCACGACCTGCCCACCCACATTGGCCGGCTCATGACGGTTGAACGAGATACTCTTCTGTACCTCACCGTAGGTGTAGGTGGCGTCCGATGAGAGCAGGTCGTTCGACCGACCCTGCCCCGACGCCGCCGCCTGCACCTGGGTGATCAACTGGTTGTCGTTGTCGTACCTGTAGTGCGTCAGCCGCTCATAGCCGGCGGGGGCGGGATCCG
>NZ_JAHRBL010000017.1 GCF_019693445.1 Deinococcus aquaedulcis
GGTGGCCGTGTCGAGAAACAGAGCGAGCGCAGCCCCGAGGCTGCGCTGCTGGTAGCAGGTGGTGGGGATGGCCAGAAATGCATCTGCCAGAATGCGAACGCGCTCCCCCGGAATCTGTGACATAGACACTCCCAGAGTCTCCCGGCTGGGAGCGCTCTCCTGCTGTTATGCAGGTGCAACTCCTGAGCATCAGGCTCCACCAGGAATGGCGCCTGGGAGGTGTGTTGTAAGTCCGTTACCTCGGCAGGAAGCAGGTCAAATTCTTACGACAGTGGGCCGCTTTCCTGTTACCATAGGTCTCTAAATTATGCAGATTATAGATGTGGTTTTCTGGATGATGATCGTTGGTATTCCGGGTTTTCTTCTTTATGCCGGCATAGAAAAGCTTATCAAAAAATCTAATTCAAAGACAACAAACATCATATTTATCTCCCTTGCCTCATTCATACTTGTGGGCCTTGTTCTCAACTTTGCCGTTCTTGGTTGGCAAAGAAAGCAAACTCACAAGAGAGGAGAAGCAAGAGCGGCGTTGGCAGCGCCAAAAACATTCTCTCAAACTTTGGATGTAACAGATAGACAAAAAACATGGAAGGTCAAGCTTTCCGCCACAGCACTTGAGACTTACGTGGATTCTAATGAATCTGATGAGCTTAACATCATTGATTCAAATCGTGCAATAAAGGTTTCCTTGTCTGCTGAAGATTCTTCCACGCGCGGCACCACTTCTATTAGCGGACGACTGCTTGAAGAAGAACAGGAAGGAAACTGGCAAATTCAAACGTACGCTGGGGCGGGATATTACATTTGGGCGACCAATGAAATGGACACTACACCACCTGTCACGGTGGAATGCTTTGCCTCTGTTCCCTCGAAAAAGTCTCTGGACGAGGCCCGCAGCGTGTGCCTGAGCGCGCAGGCAGACATCATTTCTCCCGCCCAGTGACGTCGCTGCGGGTTGTTGTGGATCTCCCGCCCGTACGCCCCCTCAACTCGCTTGATCAGCTGACCGCTCCCGCAGAGGAGCACCCCCCATGCACAACAAACGCAGCAACGGTGACGGCAGCATCTGATCAGACGTAGCCGACTTTGGAAAGCACCGTTTGGTGCCTGTTCGAAGTGTCGTTCGCTGTTGAGCAGCCTAGCTTCGATGAAGAGCACATCAAGACTCAATTGACAGACTAAAGTTGACGCTCCAGTAGTGGCAAGTGGCCAGGGAGACTGTGGGCCGGGTGATGCCGCTTTGGGTGTGCATCTCAAAGGGTTTCTGGGCACGCGGTTGCCGCCCGAGGCGAATGCCCAGAGCATGAGTGGCTTCAAGCGCCACGCGACCCAAACCCTTGACCAAGGGCCAAAGTCAACCGATCTCACGGGTGGGGACGCGAAGGGTTTTCTCATCCCACTTCCCGCTTCAGTCAAGGTTGCCAGACGCGAAAAGAGACCTGCGCGGCCCAGGCGTGCCTAAACTACTCCCCAGTTATGCCCCTGACCCCTGCCGCAGCGCCCTTTGATGTGCTGGTCCTGATCGCCTGTGCCGGCCAGGCGGAAGCGGCCAGGCGCGTGCTGGCCGGGCTGACCCAGGCGCAGCCGGTCGCGGTCCTGATCGCGTGCCCGGCGGGGGCGGCCCAGGCCGGCGCAGCCCTGGAGGCGTGGCGCCCCCTGTCGCCGCTTCCCCTGCGCGTGGCTGAACACGGCACGGTGCTGGCGCCGGGGGCTGTCTATCTGGCGCCGCCGCACGACATTCTGGAAGTGCAGCCGGGACTGCGCTGCGCCCTGACCCCGCAGGAGGCCCAGGCGCCCCGGCGCCCGCTGGACCAGTTGCTGGGTTCGCTGGCCCTCAGTGCTGGGGCGCGTGCGCTGGTGGCCATCCTGAACGGCGCGGGGGACGACGGGGTGGCCGGGACGCGCGCCCTGCGGGGGGTGGGGGGAACGGTACTGGTGCAGCGGCTGGAAGGCGCGGCGCTGACCGATCAGCCGCTGGCCCAGGCGGCCACGCTGACGCTGTCGCCCAGCACGCTGGGACAGGTTGTGGCTGACCTGCTGGCCAGCGGCACCAGCACACCAGCCGAGGCGACAGCCGACGTGCGCGCCAGTGAAGAGAAGTACCGCGCGCTGTTCACCCAGATGGACGAGGCCTACGCGGTCGTGGAGGTTATGAAGGACGACACGGGGCGCTGGACCGATTTCCTGTTTCTGGAGGTGAACCCGGCGTTCATGCCACACACCGGGATGCCCTACCCGGTGGGGCGCACGGGGGCCCAGCTCCTGGGCACCCCCAACCCCCGCTGGGCCGAGTTGTACGGGCAGGTGGCCGAGACCGGGGTGGCCCTGCGCGTGGAGGAGGGCGAGCTGACACTGGGGCGGGTCTTTGACCTCAACATCTTCCGGCTGGGCGGGCAGGGCAGCCGTCAGGTGGCGGTGCTGTTTACAGACATCACCGAGCGCAAACGCCGCGAAGCCACCCGCGAGCTACTGGTCGAGCTGTCCAGAGACCTCAGTCAGCCCGCCAGCGAGGAGGCGCTGCTTCACACGGTGGGGGCCAAGCTCGTGGCCCACCTGGGGCTGACGTGTTACCACTACGTGGACGTGGACGAGGACCGCGCGGAGGTCACCATCCGCCACTTCTGGCACGCGCTGGCCGTGCCGCCGGTCCTGGGTACCTACCCCATCGCCGGCTTCATGGCGCCCGAGGGGCTGCGCCGCCTGCGGGCCGGGGCGTCGTCGGTGATTTCGGATGTCCAGAGCGAGCTGCCCGGGGACTCGGCGGCCACAGCGGCGCTGAAGGCCGGGGCCGACGCCCAGAGAATCGGCGCCTACGTGGCGGTGCCCTACAGCCAGGACGGGCGCTGGAAAGCCTATTTCACCGTGGCGCACAGCGAGGCGCGGCCGTGGACAGAGGGCGAGATTGACCTGATTCAGGAGGTGGCGGCGCGGCTGTTTCCGCGCATCGAGCGCGTGCGCGCCGAGGAAGCCCTGCGCGCCTCCGAGGCGCGTTACCGGAGCCTGGCCGAGACGGTGCCCGCCATCGTGTGGGAGAGCAGCGACGAGGCGGTGGACTACTTCAACCCGCGCTGGTTTACCTACACCGGGCTGGACCCGGCGGCCGGGCTGGGCGACGCGTGGCACCGCGTGGTTCACCCCGACGACGCGGCCGAAGCGGTGCGCCGCTCGGCAGAGGCCGCGAGCACGGGCGCGGTCTACGAGATGGACTACCGCCTGCGCCGCGCCGACGGCGAGTACCGGCGCCACCTCGCGCGCGCCGTGCGGGACCCCGCCACGGGCCGCTGGACTGGCACAGCGGTGGACATCCACGACCTGTCCGAAGCGCAGGCGGCGCTGCAGGCCAGCGAGACGCGCTTTCGCCAGTTCGCCGAGCACTCGGGCGACGTGCTGTGGGTGTGGAATGCCGCTGGCCAGCGGGTCGAGTATGTCAGCCCGGCGGTGGCCCTGGTGTGGGGCATGACACCAGAGCAGGTGATGGCCGATGTGGGCGTGCTGTACGCGGTGGTACACCCCGAAGACCGGGACTGGGCCACGGCGGCCATGCCCCGGGTGCTGGCCGGTGAGACGGTGGCGCAGGAATACCGCATCGTGCGGCCGGACACGGGCGAGGTGCGCTGGCTGCACGACACCGCCTTTCCCATCCGGGACGCCTCGGGCCACGTTCACCGCGTGGGCGGCATCGCCCAGGACGTGACCGAGCAGAAGGCGGCCGAGGCCGCCCTGCGCGAGTCCGAGGAGCGGCAGGCGTTTTTGCTGCGGCTCAGCGACGCGCTGCGGCCACTCACCGAGGCCGGGGCCATCGAGAACACCGCTGCCCGGGTGCTGGGCGAGCACCTTGGGGCCACCCGCGTCATGTACGCCGACATCGAGGGCGAACCCGGAGCAGAGGTGGGCACGCTGCGGGGGCAGTACCACGCCCCCGGGGCCCCCGCTGCGGCACCTTTTCCAGCGCGCTACCGCTACGACACCTACGGCGAGCGCGTGATGGCGCTTCGCCGCAGCGGCGAAACGATGGTGGTCACCGACGTGACCACCGACGCCCGTTTTGGCCCAGCCGAGCGGGCAGCGTGGGCCGGGGGCGGGGTACACGCCGCCGTGACGGTGCCGCTGGTGCGGGGCGGCCGTTTCGTGGCCGACTTCGGTGTGCAAAGTGACAAGCCCCGCGACTGGTCCGCGACTGAGGTTGCGCTGGTAGAAGCGACCGCCGAGCGCACCTGGGCCGCCGTGGAACGGGCCCGGGCCGAGCACGCCCTGCGCGTTTCTGAAGAGAAGTACCGCACGCTGTTTGACACGATGGCCGAGGGCTTTACCGTCTGCAAGGTGGAGCGTGACGCGGCGGGGCAGGTGGCCGACCTCCGGTATCTGGAAGTGAACCGGGGGCTGGAACGGCAGACCGGCCTGGACCGCCAAACCCTTCTTGGCCGGCGGCTGTCCGAGGTGCTCCCGGACGCCGACCTGCAGCGGTGGATGGCCGTCTACACCGCCGTGATTAACAGCGGTGAGCCAGCGACCTTCGAGGAATACACCGAGCTGCTGGACCGTTGGTTCGCGGTCAGTGTGTACCCGCGCCCCGGGGATGAGCTGATCGTGTTCTCCCACGACGTCACCGAGCGCCGACGGGCCGAGGACGCGCTCCGGGCCAACGAGGAGCGGCAGGCGTTCCTGCTGAGGCTGAGTGACACGCTGCGGCCACTTGCAGACCCCACCGAGATCATTGGCGTCGCCACGCGGCTACTGGGGGAAGGATTGAGGGCCAGCCGGGCCTACTACGCGGAATGGCCGCCCGGGACGGACCGTGTCGAGATCCGGCGCGACTACGCTGCGCCGGGCCTGCCGAGCCTCGTCGGTCACTACCCGATCGAGTTCTTTCGCTCCATCAATGAACGCTTCCGCGAGGGGCAGACCTGGATTGTCGAGGACGCGGCAGACGGGACGATTCCCGCAGCGGAGCGGGACTATTGCCTCGCGCACGGTGTGGCGGCCTGGGTGGACGTGCCGCTGCTCAAGGGCGGGGAGCTGCAGGCGGCACTGTTCCTTATCCAGGACACACCGCGACGCTGGAATGCGGCGGAGATCGCGCTGGTGGAGGAGACGGCCGAGCGCACCTGGGCAGCGGTCGAGCGCGCCCAGGCCGAGGAGGCCCGCCACGCCTCGGAAAGCCGCTTCCGCGCTGTGGCCAACCTCGTGCCTGACCTGCTGTGGGAGAGCCAGCCGGACGGGGCCACCACCTGGCACAACCAGCGCTGGCTGGACTACACCGGCCAGACCCTGGCCCAGGCCACCGGGTGGGGCTGGACAGAGGCCATTCACCCCGAGGACCGTGGCGGCTCCCTGGAGCGCTACCGGCAGGCGGCGCAATCGGGCCAGCCGCTGCGGCATGAGCACCGCATCCGCCGCCACGACGGCGCGTACCGCTGGTTCGTGGTCAACGCCTTTGCCCTGCGCGACGACCACGGGGCGGTGGTCCGGGTGTACGGCGCGGCCACCGATATCCACCACCTGCGGGTCAAGTCCGCTGTTCTGGAAGCCCGCGTGGAAGAGCGCACGCGCCAGCTGTCGGAACTGAACACGGAACTGGCCTCCCGCACCCGGGCACTGGAGGCGTTTGCCGATCTGACCCGGAGCCTGAGCGCGCACCTGGACCCCTACGCCCTGATTCAGCGGGGGCAGGAGGTGGCCCTGTCGCTGCTGCCGGGCGCCTCGGCCACCTACGCCGAGCCAGAAGGGCGCTGGTGGCGTCTACGCAGCCAGGTGGGCGACCTGCGCAACCCCGAGCTTCAGGCGGCGCTGCTTGCAGGCCTGGAACGGGGCCGTACCCCCAGTCTTGACCAGCCCTGGGACAGCGGCGAGCCGCTCTTTCAGGGCCAGGACATACTTGGCACCGACGGGCCCGGCGCCGTAGACCACGCCACGCCGGCCACCGCGACGCTGCCGCTGCTGGTGGGGGGCCGTCCGCTGGGGGTCTTTGCTGTGACGCTCCACCAGCAGCGGGCGTGGTCGGGGGCAGACCGGGCTGTACTGAAGACGGTGGTGCGCAACCTGGGGCTGGCCCTGGAACGCGCCGAGGCGGTGCGCGCCCTGGCCGAGGAACGCGACGCGCTGGGCACCTTCGCCCACTTTGCCGAGCAAGCAGCCGAGATTCAGGAGGTGCCGACCCTGGCCCAGCACGCCACCGAGGTGCTGCAGCAGGTCCTGGCCCCGGACTGCGCGGCGTACCTTGAGCGGGAAGGCGAGGTCTGGCGGCTGCACCACCCGTCCGGCCCGTTGACGCCCGAGCTGGAGGTGGCCCTGCGCCAGGGCGTGCCCGCTGATCTACCGGAGTACGCCGTTCCGGGCGAGCGCCAAGAGCCTGTCTTTTTCGAGCACGGGGACGCCGGTGAGCCGCCCTCTGGGCGCCCAGCAGCGATCGCCGCCTACCCCCTGTTTCCCCAGGATCACCCGGCCGGCATGCTCAGCATGGTTGCGCGCGACCGGCCCTCGTGGACGGTGCGCGAAAAAGCGGTGTTCCGCGCGGTGGGCGACAGCTTCCGTCTGGCCCTGGAACGCACGGCCCAGCTGCAGCAGATCAAGCGCCAGCGCGAACGTCTGGCGGACCTCAACGCCGAACTGGGCACCCTGATCACCCGCACGGCGCACAACCTGGAGGCCCCGGCCCAGAAACTCGGGCCTCTGCTGGGGCCTGGGCCATCGGCGGAGACGCCGCTTGACGGCCTGTCCCCCTACGACCCGGCGCTGCTGCGCGACGAGATCACGCGGCTCAAGGGGGTGGCCGAGGACCTGCGGCAACTGGCGCGCCTGGAGGTGCATCCCCTGGCCAGAGAGCTGCTGCCGCTGGGCGAACTGCTGGCGGCCGTGCGCGAAGGCCTCTCGCTGCCGCCTGGTCGGCAGGTGGACTGGCAGGTCGCGCCGCTGCCCATCGTGCGGGGGGACCGGGCGCTGCTGGGTCAGGCCCTGACCGTGCTGATGGACTTTACCTTGAGTGCCACGCGTGGGGCCCGCTACGTCACGGTCAGCAGCCACGAGGTTGAAGGCGAAGTCCATGTCACGGTGGAAGATGACGGCGTCGGCCTGACCGCAGAGGAAGCCGCCACCCTCTTTGATCTGGCGGTGCGCACCGATCAGAGCGTGCCCATTCTGGAGGGCAGCGGCCTGCTGCAGGTGCGGCGCATCATGGCCCGGCACGGCGGCTGGGCCTGGGCCGAAGTGCGCCGGGGCGGCGCCGTGGTGCTGGCGTTTCCCCGGGACGAGGCGGTTACGGCGCTGGAAACCCTCTTCCGGGATGAATGGCCCGGTGGGTGACACAGCGGCTGTGGGGCAGTGGCTGGCTGAAGGCGCGGCTCAGCGCAGGCCCCGGCCGGTGTGGTCTCTTTGCTCTGGACCCTTCTCGCATACCCTGCGGCCTCTCCCAGGGGCGGCGGGGCCCAGCAGAGGAACGAGAATAGTGTAGCCAGTTAGTTCACAGGATTCTTGGGCCCGGAACACCAGAAGGTCGCACCCTGCTTCCTCTTTCCATTTGCCCACGCTCACCCGCTGAAGCGTCCGCACAGGGGCTGGTCTACGGCAAACCCACACTGAAGAGAATGTCGTCCACAAGGCTGGCAAGGGCGTTTTTCCGCTCTCTCTCCTGCCGGGCTGCGCCGCAGCTTGGCCAGTCCGCTCGAATTGGGTTGCGTTTGCCCGCGCTTCCGTCAAAAAAAGGGAAGAGCCCTCTTCAGCAAGCCGTCCCCGCTGACCTGTTGGAACTGTTCGCCGCATTAATGGCTTCGTTCGCCCCTCAACGGCTCTGGGTACATCCTGGGTCGGCTTCGGGGCCCTTCATCAAACAGGCTCCTGTCCAGGTTCACCTTCGCCCGACGAAGCTGACCCCCCCGTGTCATCCAGCACCAGCCTGAAGTCTTTGACAACTTCAGGGACATACACGACCGTCCGTGGTCTGTGCCTCCCGCTCCTGGGCGGGTCGGAACGTTCGGCCCTCCTGGCGCAACTGCTGCCAGATCTCTTCCAGACTGGCGGGCGGTTCTGGCCACGGAGAAGCCGCCGGCACCAGCCGCTCAAGGCGCCAGCGCCAGAGTTCCGGCAACCGGGTCTGGCTCAGCAGGGCCCCGGCCAGCCGCTGGGCTTCCTCAGGGCGCGCGGCCGCTGCATTCGCCTGGGCACACCGCAGCAGCCCCAGCATCTGCAGGCGGGGGCTCATGCGGTCCACCGAACGGTCAACGCTGCGGGCCAGGTACGCCTGCACGCCCCGCTCCTCGCGCACCCGGGTGGCGCAGTACAGCAGGTGAATGGTGAGTTCCGGGCTGCCGCTGCCTTCTGGAACCCGGTCGCGCATCAGCGCCACAAAGCTGCGACAGGCGGCCTCGGCGCTGTGGGGTTCCCCCCTGGCCTCGGCCACCTGGGCCTGACAGCGCAGCAGCATGCCCAGCAAGCGGGGATCACTGTGCTCGTTCAGCAGGCGGCGCATCTCGGCCAGATCCTCCTCGGCGGCTGGCACCTGCAGATCATCCAGGGCGTAGCCCAGCCGCAGCATCAGACTGTTGACCGCTCCGTGGTGGTGGTCAATGGCCCGGTACACGCGCGCCGCTTCCTGAAGCAGGCCATCGCGGGAAGGATTGCGCCGCCGCCGCGCCTGATACTCCTGCTGCATCAGGCAACCGGCATAGAGATCCAGCACGCCGGCCGCCCTGGCCTGCGGCGTTACGGTGTCCAGCAGGTCTGATCCCCCCTCACCCTGACGCCGCGCCCACAGGTAGGCCCATTCCACCGGCAGGCGCACGGCCCAGGCCGCCTGCTCGCGCGCGTCCTCAGGGCCCAGCAGGGTCACGGCCTCGTCCAGCGCCGCGCGCAGGGGGCCGGGTTCCGGCGCTGTTCGCTGGCGCTGCCACGCCAGGGCCAGGCCGCTGTGCAGCAGGCCAACGCCGTCCCCCCAGGTCATGAACGCCGTCATCAGGGCCGACAGGCGCGCGGCCCCGTCACGGGTCAGACCGTGGGCCAGCTCATCCTGCACCTGCAGCAACTCCAGGTACGCCAGCACCTGCGCCTGCACGGGCGTGGGGTCGCGCCAGCACCCCAGCAGCGCCGTGCGGGCCGAGGCCAGGGTGTCGGTCCACACAGGCGGCAGAATCTCGCGCAGCTTGCGCACCGTGACCAGGGTGCGCAGCAGCTCCAGCAGCACTTCACCCCTGGCGCGGCGTACGCCCCACGCCCACGCCGCGCCCAGGTTGTCGGCCTCGGCGTCCAGGGTGGCCAGCCCCTCGCGCTGCGCGCCGGCCACGAGACCCGGGCGAACAGCGCGCGCCAGCGCACCATAAAATGCGGCATGCCGCGCCTGTAAGGCCTCGGCCTCTTCCGGGCCCGTGCGCTGCGTGGCCGCAAACTGGCACACCAGTGGGTGCAGGTGAAAGCGTCCCTGTGCATCCCGCCGCACCAGCGCGCGCCCCTGCAGGCCCACCAGCGTGGCAAAGGTGGCCCCCGCCACCGCCTGGGCCGCGTCACTGCAAAACGACCCGGTCAAAACGGACAGGCGGCACAACACCTCGCGCTCCTCTGCAGGCACATGGCGCCAGATGTGCTGCAACACGGCCTGCAGGCTGACGTGATGGGCGGCGCGGCCCGGCAGCAGCGGCACATCCGCGCCCTCTCGGGCCAGTTTCACCACCTCGGCCAGGGGCACGAAGCGCAGGCTGGCGGCCAGCAGTTCCAGGGCCAGCGGCAGGCCCTCGGTCAACTGGCCCACCGTGACCAGCAGCGCCCGGTCTTCAGGTGCCGGCCGCCACTGCGGGTTGGCCTGCTGCGCGCGCGCGACAAACAGGGCCAGCGCTGGCACACGCAGCAGCGCGTCCAGGGGCAGGCTGGCGTCTGTGGGCCAGGGCAGACCGTGCAGGGGCGAGATCCACTCGGCCGCGTGCCCCAGCGCTTCTTGCGAGGTGAGCAGCAGTTTCAGCCCCGGCGCCTCCAGCAGGGCGGTGACGTGCGCCAGCATGGCTGGCCGCCGCTCGCCCAGCAGAGGTTCCAGACTGTCGAGGACCACCAGCATTTGCCGGGTGCTCAGAAAGCGGCGCACCTGCGGCCAGAGGGGCTCGTCTGGCGTCACGCGCAGCCCCAGGGCCCGGGCCAGATGGCCGGGAAGTTGCTCCGGCTCTTCCAGCAGGCCCAGATCCAGTTGGACGGTGCCGTCTGCAAAGTCGGCCCGGAGCGCCGCGCTGGCCCGCTCCGCCAGCCAGGTTTTGCCACTTCCGCCCAGGCCCACCACTGTCAGCAGCCGGCACTCGGGACGGCGCAGGGCGTCCGTCACCGCCTGCAGGTCTACGGTGCGCTCCAGCCCCGGGGTGCCGGTGGCGGGCGGGGCAGCCGGCCCCGCACGGCGCGCGCCGCCCAGCTGCCGGAACAGGTCGTCGGTGCGGTCCAGGGGCTGACCGCCGACCTCGCGGGCCAGGGCCCCCGCAAAACGCTGGTAGGCCTGCACGGCAACCTGCGCGGCACCGGGCCAGCGCACCCCCAGCCGGAGAAGGTCCTGCAGGGCGTCCTCGTCGTCGGGCGCCAGGGCCAGCATGTTCTCCAGCAGGGTCAAGGCTTCCTCGGGTCGCCCCGCCGCCTCCAGCGTTCCCAGGTGCCGCCTCGCCGCACTCTTCCAGGCGTCCTCAAGCTGCGTGCGCTGGGCGTGCAGCCACGCTTCAAAATCCGGGGCGCCACTGGGCTGCAGTCCCTGCACAAAAGGCCCCTGGTAAGCGCGCAGTACCCCGGGCCAGTCGCCCGCGCGGTAGGCCCGGCGCAGCTGCTGCACGTCGCTCTGCAGGGGAAGGTGCAGGGCGCCCCCCTGCGCACTGATCGCCTGACCCCAGGGCGCCTGCCGCAGGCGGTGCAGCAGCACCCGCAGGTTGTTGCGGGCGTCGCGCTCGCTCTTGTCGGGCCAGAACACACCCAGCACTTCATCGCGCGTGGCGTGACCACCTTGCGCCGTCAGGTACGCCAGCAGCCACAGGCGCTGATCGTAGGGCAGCCGCCAGCGGTGAACGCGGGGCGGCCCCAGCAGCAGCACTTCAGGATGGGTCACGCGGGGCCAGCCTCCTTCCGAAGGCTGGATCTGCCCCAGGCAGCGGGTGCGGCCACCAGGGTTCGTCTGTCCTTCAGGGGAAGGGCCAGCATAGCAGGCGCCGGCGCGCTCCGCGTTACCCGGCCTGCTCCCGCCCGAAAAGGCGCTGCCTCCTGCAGCCCAGGGCGGCCGCCCCCAGCGCGCTTCTCTGCCCCTTGAAGACTGGGCAGACCTTCCCCGTTGGTCCGGCTGGGCCACTCTGCGCCCTGCGTGGACCCGTGCCGCAGAGGAATGCAGCAGAGGCACGAGGGGAAAAGTCCCCCCATGCCCCCGTGCCTGCGCTCCTCCAGCTCAGCGCGAGCCCAGCCCGCAGCTGTTTTACGACCCGCTCAGGCAGGAAAACGTATTGATGCGGCAAAAATCCACGCCGTCGAGTTCATTGTCAGAGCCGTCCGAGACCACAAGGTAAACGCTCAGGGTCTTGCCGCTACTAATGGTGGATTCGCCTTCCTGTGGCACCACGATATAGGTCTCTTCGAGGTCCTCGGCGGCCGCTTCGTTCAGCACCCGCGTCAGGAAACCGCCGTTCTGAACCCCGATAGGTGGCAGTCGCAGGGGCCGGTCGGCGCCGCCCAGACTCACCCGCAGGGCCCACGACGACGCGTCCAGGCCGCTGCTGTTGGTGATGGCAAACCGCACCAGACGCTCACCGCTCTGCACCCCAGCCTGCCGCTTGAGGCTGCTGTCCGTCACCTCGGTCATCCGAACGGTAAAGGGCGTGTCGCTGGTGCGCTCGTACTGAAGCCGCAGGGCGTACTTGTCCAGGTAGCTCAGCTCGCTGCCGGCCCCCACATAGCGGTGAACGGTCTGCGAATCGGTGGCCGGATCGGACGAGAGGTTGTGGTAACGCCGGGCCTGCTTCTGAAACAGCTGCTGCACCCTGGGGTCGTCGCGCAGCGTAAAGCGGAAATCCGACGCGTCGTCGTAGTGCATGATGGACATAAAATCGTAGTGCCCGGTCGGGTTGCGGCTGCTGTCCACCGCCTTTTCCGATTGATCGGTATCGAACGTCACCCTCAGGAACGTGTCGCGGTCGGCGCGGGTCTGCTCGTGTTTAAAGCCCAGGCTGTGCATCATCTCGTGCCGGATGGTGCGTGCGCTGGCCTGGCTGCCCAGCGCAATCCTGGCCGAGATCAAGCTGGAGCCGCGCGAACTCCAGCCCGTGCTGCCGCAGCGGCAGTCGCTGCCGTTGGACACGAAGCGGACCATGCTGTCGCTTTCGGAACTGGTCCGGCTCCATCTGACCGCCGTTTCTGCGTTGTAGTACGAGACGGCGTCCTGAATGCGCGTGCGGACCTCGCTGGGCAAAGACGGGCTGAGAAAGTAGGTGATGGGCCGCGACTTCCAGGTGTCCCCGGTGGTGACCGCTTGCCCGGTCAGTGTCGGCGCTGCTGGAAAGTCGCTGGACCGCCCAAGAATCATGCCCCCGTAAACCAGGTAGCCCTGATGCTCCTGGGCCTGCACCAGCTGCGCTTCCCGGTCTAGGGGAAACCGCACGGCAATCTGGCGCACAGGAGCCCCGGCCGGCACATCATGCGCGTCAAACGGCGCAGAGGGGCCCGACCCGCTGTTCACTGCGGCACCCGACTGGGCCGCGCCCACTCCAGGGGCCTGCTGGCCACAACCCGCCAGGGCCAGGGTCAGGCCCACCGACAACATGAACGCCACAGATTTGTCCATAACCTGCCTCCTTGAAACATCAGCGGCGCGGGCTGACGTGACTGGCCTCTGGGGTCAGTCGTCCCGTCAGCCGCCCTTGGCCGCTGCGCCGCAGGCCCCTACCGGGAACCGTTCAGCGATGCGACACCGTAGACCAGGGGGCATTAGCCGAGCATTATTCAGCCGAGCCTCACCATGTCGTCACGCCTGCCAGCGAGGTTCAAGCCCTCTGCGGGCTGCACTGAAGCGTGTGGCCACCGAAGGCATGATGGGGCGCCCTGGGTTTCGCGGTGCGCTGAACGAGGACGGCCTGCACGGCGCCGCCGCCCTTCACCACGCGACCTCACCGGTGCCCGGGACCGCCCACATCGGCGCGCCTTTTATCGCAGTCGCCCGGGGAAGTCGAGATGCGCCAGATTCCTGACCGCTCACCACCGCATTCCCTCACAGACCGCTGGCCTCTCACAGCGGTCTTCCGTTCCGCCAAGGGGAGGACGGGACCCCCTGAACTCCATTCCAACCGCTGTCTGTTGTGGTCACTCGCTCTGCTTCGCAGCTTGGCAAGTCCACTCGCCCTACAAGACCTGAAGGTGAAGCCTTCAGGTCTTATGGTTACCGCTCTCAGATCAGCGACTGCAGCGCCCGCACCAGCACCGCATTCTGCGCCGGGGTGCGGGTGCTCACGCGCAGGTGGCCCGGCAGGCCGTAACTGCTGCAGTCGCGCACCCGCAGGCCCTGGGCCAGCAGCGCCGCCGCCACGGCCGGGGCCTCCTCCACCGCCAGCGTCAGGTACGGCGTGCCGTGGTGCGCCACAGGCCCCAGCTCACCCAGGGCGCGGGCCAGGGCCTGGGCTTCGGCCTGCACCCGGGGCAGGGTGGCGGCCAGGAACCCCTGGGCGGGCGGCAGCGCGGCCAGCAGGGCGGCGGTGCCAGCGGGGAGGTGCCACGCCGGGGCGAGGTTATCCAGGCGCGCCACCACCTCTGGGGCGGCCAGCGCGTAGGCGGGGCGGGCCCCCACCAGCCCGTGGGCCTTGCCCGGCGAGAGCAGCCGGACAGTGGCGGGATGACGGGGCCCAGTTCCGTCCCCCGCCGGAGCGCCAGGGGCCAGAAACGGGGCATACGCTTCATCCACGATCAGCAGGGCCCCGGCCTGCGCGCAGGTCTGGGCCAGAGCCTGCTGATCCAGAGGGCTCAGCGTGTGGCCGGTGGGGTTGTGGGGCTGGCCCACATAAACCAGCGCGGTGCCCGGCGGCACCCGGTCCGGCCGCTCGGACACAATCAGCACCTCGGCGCGCGCCAGGGCCGCCGCGCGGGCCAATTCGCCAAACGGGGCGTGCAGGCTCAGCAGTGTGCCGCCCGGGGGCACAAAGGCGCGCGCCAGCCGGTGCAGCAGGTCCGAAGCCCCCACCGAGAGCGCCACCTCGTCTGGGGTCACGCCGTGCCAGTGCGCCAGCGCCTCGCGCACCCAGCGGTACGAGGGATCGGGGTAGTCCGCATGGTCGGCGTCCCGCACCGCCCGCAGCAGCGCGGGATTGGGCCCGTAAGGGTTGGTGTTCACGCTGAAATCCAGCCCGGTAAAGGCCGTGGCCGTGGGGCCCCCATGCGGCGCCCGGGGCACCAGGGGCGGAAGGTCGCTATGGAGGGCTTCAGGCATGCCCGCTGTGTCAGGCACGGCGCCTCCGGGGCGGCCACAGCAGGGCCAGCACGGCCAGCCCCAGGGTCCGCCGGGCCAGGGCCAGGGCGGGCGGCAGGTCGTCCGGGGTGGGGGGCCGGCCCCCGGCGCCCAGCACGTACACCCCGCGTTTGTCCAGGCGCAGGCCCAGCACCCCGGCGAAGGCGCTCATGGGGTGTCCGGCGTTGGGGCTGGGGGTGGCGCGGCGGTCCCGGAGCCACACCGGCCAGCTGGCCCGCCGCCCGCCGGCCAGCAGCGCGCACAGCGCCGTCAGCCGGGCCGGAGCCAGATTCAGCAGGTCGTCGGCGTGGGCGGCCACTTTGCCGGGCCATTCCAGGGCCGGGGTGCGGTAGCCCCACAGGGCGTCGGCGGTGTTTGTCAGGCGGTAGGTGGCCGCCAGTCCCAGGCCCCCCACCCGGAAGGCCAGCAGCGGCGCCACCACGCTGTCCGACAGGTTTTCCGCCAGACTCTCGATGGCCGCCCCCGCCACCTCCGAGGCGCTGAGGTCCGAGGTGTCCCGGCTGACCAGATGCCACGCGAGCAACCGCCGGGCTTCGGGGAGGTCCCCGCGCTGCAGGGCCGCGTGAACCTCGCCCACGGCGGCAAAGAGGGCGCGCCGGGCCAACAGGGGCTTGAGCACTGCCGCCTGAACTGGCCACGGCCAGCGCCCGGCGAGGTGGCCCCCAGCCGCCGCCAGCCCCGCCCCCAGGGCCCAGCTGGCCGCGCCCTGGACCAGTTGGCCGGCCGGTGGGGCGGGCCGCCAGCGGCGCCGGGCGAAGCCCAGGTACGTGCCCATCCAGACCACCGGGTGCCAGCGGGTGGGTGGCTCGCCCAGCGTGTCCAGGGCGAGCGCCAGCAGCAGCGTGCGCCGCCTCACCGGCAGGCCGCCACCAGCCGCCGGGCCAGTGCGGGCTCGGCCGCCAGATGCAGGTGCAGGTAACTGGCCAGCACGTTCCCGGCCGCGTAGCCCTCGGTCACGGGCTGCCCATCCCCGCCCGTCCAGCGGTAGGCCGGCTGGGTGGGGGCGTGGGTCAGCACCGAGTGGTGGAATTCGTGGCCCCGCAGCACGGTCCCCGCCGGGGCCAGCACGGACGGCGCCAGGGCGGTGGCCTCGCGGTAGCCCAGGGTGAGACCCGGGGTCATACGGGTGTGGTAGGGCACCACGCCGCACATCTCGAACTGGGTGCCGGCCTCGTCTTCCAGGGTTTCGCCCAGGTACATCAGGCCGCCGCATTCGCCCAGCACCGGGCGGCCAGAGGCGGCAAACGCCCGCACCGCCCCGCGCATGGAGCGGTTGGCGCTAAGCGCCGCCGCGTGCACTTCGGGGTAGCCGCCGCCCAGCAGCAGGCCGCTCACCCCGGGCGGCAGCCCCGCGTCGCGCAGAGGGCTGAACGGCACAAGATCGGCCCCGGCCAGGCGCAGTTCGTCCAGCGCATCGGGGTAGTAGAAGTGAAAGGCCTCGTCGTGGGCGTAGGCCAGCCGCACCCGGGGACCGTTCACCCCGGGCGCTGCTGGCTGGGGCAGGGCGGGCGCCTGCGCGGCAGCCAGCAGCGCGTCCAGCCGCAGATGCCCGGCCGCCGCCAGCACCGCCGCCTCGTCCCAGGCGGTCAGTTCCGCGCTCAGCAGGCCCAGGTGCCGCGAGGGCAAGGCCAGCGCCTCGGTGCGGGCCACGAAACCCAGAACCGGCAACCCCACGCCTTCCAGCGCGGCCTCGCACAGCGCCGCGTGGCCGGGGCCACCCACGCGGTTCAGAATCACGCCCGCCACGCGCAGATCGGGGCGAAAGTCGCGCAGGCCCGCCGCCACGGCCGCCACCGTGCGGGCCATGCCGCCCGCGTCAATCACCAGCACCACTGGCGCGCCCAGCAGCGCGGCCAGTTCGGCGGTGGAATGCTCGTCGCTGGTGGGGTCGCGGCCGTCGTACAGGCCCATGACCCCTTCCAGAATGCTGAGGTCGGCCCCTGCCGCCGCGCGGGCGAACAGGTCGCGGGTGCGCGCCGGGCCCAGCAGAAACGAATCGAGGTTGCGGGTGGCCTGCGCGGCAGCGCGGGTCAGGTGCGTGGGGTCCAGGTAGTCGGGCCCCAGTTTGAAGGGCTGCACCCGCAGCCCGCGCGCCCGCAGCGCGAGGCACAGCAGGGCCGCCACCGTCGTCTTGCCGCTGCCGGAATGCGGCGCCGCGATCACCAGCCGGTTCATGGACCAGGGCTCCTCACGCTCAGTACTCAATGCCCTGCTGGCCGCCAATCCCGGCCTCGTAGGCGTGCTTGACAGGCTGAATCTCGCTGACCGTGTCGGCCAGGGCGATCAGCTCGGGCAGGGCGTCGCGGCCGGTGATCACCACATGCAGGTTCGGATCGCGGGCCCGCAGCACCGCTTCGACCTCGGGCCACGCCACCCAGCCGTACTTGAGGGGATAGGTGAATTCGTCGAGCACGATCAGGTCGTGTTCACCCGCCTCAATCGCCGCCCGCGCCAGCGTCCAGCCGTGGGCAGCCAGTTCGGCGGAATTCTCCAGATCGCGGGAACGCCACGTCCAGCCGTCGCCCAGCCCCTGGCAGGGAATGCCCAGCTTGTCCAGCGTGCGGTGCTCGCCAAACTTGGCGGTGTCGTGCTTGAGAAATTGAAACAGCTTCGTGGTCAGCCCCCGGCCGTGGGCGCGCATCATCAGGCCCAGGGCGGCGGTGGTTTTGCCCTTGCCCTTGCCGGTGTTCACGATGATCAGGCCGCGCCGCCCCTTGCTGATGCCTTCGCGTTTCTTGTATTTGTCGCGCTGCTCGGTCAGTTCCTGCATCGCCTGGGCGCGGCGCTGTTCGGTGGTGGGCTGTTCAGTGGTGAGCGGATCGGCGGGCTGGTGGGCGGGGTCGGTCATTTCAGGGCCTCCGGGTGCAGCAGGCGGATCAGGGTGCGCAGGGCCAGCGGCAGGCGGGGCCCCGGGCGCGACAGGGCGTCGAGTTCTTCCCTGGTGGGCTGGTACACCCGGCCGCTCTGCACAGCCGTCAGGCCCGGCCAGCCCGGCCGCAGGCGCGCGTCGTTCAGGCTGGGGCCAATGATCACCTGGGGGTTACTTTTCACAATCAGTTCCGGGTCCAGCCGGGGAAAATCGCCCAGCGCGGCAGGCACGATGGTGCGCCCGCCCGCCTTGGTGATCAGCGTGCCGATAAACGAGTTCGGCCCCACCGAGTACGGCGAGGGGTCAATCTCGTAGTAGGTGCTGACCCTGGGGCGCCCCGCCACGGTCTGCTGCAGGACGGCCAGCTCGGCACGCATGGTGGTGATCAGCCGGGTTGCGCCCTGCTCACGGTTGGTGAGCTTGCCCAGCACCGCAATCTTCTCGAAGACCTCGTTGTAGGTCTGCGCGCTGCCGCCGTACACCGTCAGGCCCGCCTGCGCCAGTTTCTCGGTCAGCCGGGAACCCGATGATTCATCGGCCAGCACCAGATCGGGCTTCAGGGCCAGGATGGCTTCGATGTTCGGCTGGTAGGCGCTGCCCAGCTTTGGCAGGGCGGCCACCACGTTGGCCGGGTAGGTGCTGAAGCGGTCCACCCCCACCAGCCGGTCGCCCGCGCCAATGGCGATCAGGGTCTCGGTGTGCGAGGGCAGCATGGCAATCACCCGCCGGGGCTCGGCCTTCAGGGTGACCGCGCGGCCCAGATCGTCGGTCATGGTCAGCGGGTACCGGGTGGCGGCGGCCGTGGCCCCCAGCAGCAACAGGGCGGGCACCAGCAATTTCAAACGGCTCATCACAACTCCAGCAGGCAGGAACGACGATCAGCCGGGGTGGACCAGCCAGCAAGAGCCCACCCTGGCCGGGGCCGGAGTGGGCCGTTCACGCGCGGCGGCTGCGCGCAGATACAGGCAACTCGGAGCTGGCCCTCTGATGGCGAGAGGTGTTCGCCGCGTGGGCGAACGTCCCTGAGAGGCATTCGGGCTGACAGGGTGGCGGGCGCCACCAGACTGATTACCGCTGCGCAACAGCGCCGGACTGGGCCGCGTGGGGCCTTCACCGGACTTCCCCTGGCTCAGGTGCGCCCAGGGTAGCAAATGCGGTTCGTCATGCAGCGCCCCCGCAGGCGCCGGGCGAGCGTGCACCCCCTCTGACCGCGCTGCCTAGCCTCCCATAGGCCGACAGGCCAGCGTGCTGGCCGGGAGGCGTGGCCCGGGGGCTGACCCTGCCCGGCTGGTCAAAGCGCTGCTGCCGCGATTCAGGGTCTGAACCCAGCCCTCGGCAGGGCGCTGCTTGACTTCGAGCGCACTCGAAGGCGTACGGTGCCCCCATGGCCCAGCCCCCGCTGCCCCTCAGCATTCAGGACGCCGCCGCGCACCTGGGCGTCAGTGCCCACACCCTGCGCTACTACGACCGCGAAGGGCTGCTGGCGGTGCCGCGCGGCGGTGGGAGCAAACGCCAGTACACCAGCGCGGAACTGGGCCTGCTGCGCATGCTCATTCGCCTGCGCCGCACCGGCATGGGCATGGCCGGCCTGCGCGAATTCAGCCGCCTGATCCGGCTGGGCGAGGCCGGCGTGCCCGCGCGCCGGGCGCTGCTGGTGGCCCATGAACAGGCGGTGGTCGCGCAACTGGGGGCCATGCAGGGCGACCTGCAGGCCATCCGCGACAAGATCGCGCTGTATGACCACCTGCACCCAGAGGTGGCCCCGGCCCCCTCCCCCGCCCCGCTGGCCGAGCCCGTGACGTCCTGACGCTTACCCCCCTTCGCCCCACCCCGCCCCAAGGAGGCCCCGCATGACCAGTCCCGCCACCCCCCTGCCCACCCGCCGCCTGCGTGACCTCACCGTGTCTGCCCTGGGTCTGGGCTGCATGGGCATGAGCGCCTTTTACGGCCCCCGCGACCAGGACGAGAACCGCCGCACCCTGGACCGCGCCCTGGACCTGGGCGTGACCTTCTACGACACCGCCGACATGTACGGCCCGCACACCAACGAAGAACTGTTAGGCGACTGGCTGCGCGGCAAGCGCGACCAGGTGGTGCTGGCGACCAAGTTCGGCATTGTGGCCGACCCCAGCGTGCCGGGCGGACGGCGCGTCAACGGCCGCCCCGAGTACGTTCGCCAGGCCGCTGAAGCCAGCCTGAAGCGCCTGCAAACGGATCACATCGACCTGTACTACCTGCACCGCGTGGACGCCGACACCCCCATTGAGGACACGGTGGGGGCGATGGCCGAACTGGTGCAGGCCGGCCTGGTGCGTGCTCTTGGCCTCAGCGAGGTCAACCCCGACACCCTGCGCCGGGCCCACGCTGTGCATCCCATCACGGCCCTGCAAAGCGAATACTCGCTCTGGACGCGCGACCCCGAACAGGGCGTGCTGGCGACCTGCCGTGAACTGGGGGTAGGGTTTGTGCCCTACAGCCCGCTGGGGCGCGGCTTCCTGACCGGCGAGATCCGGCGCCCGGAAGACCTGGCCGAGGATGACTTCCGCCGCCACAACCCCCGCTTCCAGGGCGAGGCCTTTGGGCATAATCTGGCGCTGGTGGCCACCGTGCAGCGTCTGGCCGCCGAGAAGGGCTGTACGCCCTCGCAACTGGCGCTGGCCTGGGTGCTGGCCCAGGGCGAGGATCTGGTGCCCATTCCCGGCACCAAGCGGGTGAAGTACCTGGAAGACAATCTGGGCGCCCTGAACGTTCACCTGTCGCCCGACGAGCTGGCCACTCTGGACGCTGCCTTCCCGCTCGGTGCCGCACAGGGTGACCGCTACCCCGACATGCGCACCGTGAATCGCTAACACGCACACCACAGCATCCAGCCCACTCCGGTCAAAGGGAGTGGGCTGGGTTGTTTCGCTGCAGTGGGGTGCCTTAGCCTGGCCGTTTCAGGCTCAGGCGGGCGCGCAGGTCACGCACTACAGTGGCCTTCTGCCCGCTGCTGATGCCCTTGATGGCCCAGGCTTTGATTTCCAGCGGGTCTTCCAGGCCCTCGTCCAGCGCCAGACGCAGGGTATCAAGTTCCTGCAGCTTCAGATCATTGCGCAGCAGAAAGGTCAGAGTGCGCATCACTTCTTCCACCTGTTTCTCGCGCGGCTGGGCCCGCAGGCGGACATCTTCATCCACTTCCTCCTCAGAAGCTCCAGAAGGGGCCTCAAAGAGGGTGGGCTGAGGATTTCCCCGTGTGCCCTTCCGCTGGGCCTTGGCGGCCGGTTTCTGAGCCGGCACGGGCTCTTCAGGAACCAGGTACTTGCCTGGGTTCTTCAGGACATCCACGAAGAAGGCGGGTTTCGAGCGGGGTTTGTAGCCGGTGCCCAGGATGATCTTGCAGCGGTCCACGGCGTCCTCCACCGCGCCCTCGCCGTGTTCGCGCACCAGTTGCAGGGCGCGGGTCTGTGTCACGCCCAGTTCGGCCAGTTCCTGCAGCAGTGCCGGGTCGGGTGGAATGAAGGCCTCGCCAAAGGTGTACTGCAGCATTTTTTTCTTGCCGCGCCCCAGGTACTCCACGCTTTTCAGGAAGCCTTTTTCCAGCAGTTCTTCGTGCGCCGCGTCCAGGGTGCGCTGGGCCATGCTGGGACGGTCAGTCACGATCTTGCAGGCTTCGGCCCATTCCATCAGACCCACCTGATAGGCCATCGCCACAGCGTCCGGGTTTTCGGGGTCGCGGCGCTGGGCGTCCAGCAGGCGGTACAGCGCGCGGGTGGGGGGTCGGCGCAGCGTCTGCATGAACGACAGGTCCAGCGACTTCAGGTAGCCCGCGCGCACACTGCGGGCGATTTCCTGCGGCAGCGTGATTTGCAGCACGCTGGTGGCGTCCAGTTTGTCGGCCTGCCCCGAGGTGAAGGCGATGCGGTCAATGTACCGGAAGTTCACGTTCGTCCAGCGGCCACGTGGGTGGTCGCGCCAGCCCTCAGAGATGAAGTAGGTCGTGGTGGTCAGGCGCTTGAGACTCTCGTCCAGGGCACTGTAGTACCGGCCGCTGGTGTCCAGGCCCGCCATCTGCAGCAGCTGGTAGGGCGTGCAGGTCACCACGCCGTCAGGGGGCGAGCCCTGGTCAATGTACAGGTTGACCAGGGCGGCGCTGATATCGGTGTCAATACCGTGTGGCACGCCATATTCGGGCAGGGCCTGGCAGGTCACCCGGTAACGGCGGTCGCCGTCTTCGAGTTCCACACTCCAGTCGCGGTAGTCGGCGGGGATGCGTTCTTGCACGCTAATCAAGCTCAACCGGGCGATGTTGAGTTCGTCGAAGCGTTTGATTCCCTTGTCTGCCACTGCCCCCCCTGTTGTTGTTTTTCTTTTAGATCTTTTTATCTGTTTAAAAGATATATGTTGACAACAACAAGCGGCCGGGGCGATCCTGCGCCAGGACGGCATTCTCAGGGCAAAACGGCGCAAGTTGTCCGATAGTTTGGCGCAAGTTGTCCGATAGTTTTGACCCCTTTTCGGCGCAAGTTGTCCGATAGTGCCAGGGCAAACGGCGCAAGTTGTCCGATAGTTTTGGCGCAAGTTGTCCGATAGGTAGATCTTGGAAACGGCGCAAGTTGTCCGATACTTCTGAAGCAAAACGGCGCAAGTTGTCCGATAGTTGAGGGCGAAACGGCGCAAGTTGTCCGATAGGTTGAGTAACACGCGGCCTGCTGAGATTGCGGCCGTGCTGGACAGCTCTACCATTCAAACGGCGCAAGTTGTCCGATAGTGGGCCTTCCAAAAATGGCGCAAGTTGTCCGATAGGTAGAATAAAGGTTAAAAACATACTTAAAATCATAAAATCTGTCTACGGCGAATAATATGATGCTGCCTGTCAGGTCATTCGCCTCGTCGTCTGTCAACTTCAGCACCTTCTGACTTAATTCCTACCCTTGCCTCCGAACTGACTTCTCGCCTCATTCGAAAATGGCGCAAGTTGTCCGATACTTCCCCGGTCTGCTCGTCACGTGACGAGCACCCCATACGGAGAAGAGGCAAAAACGCAGAAAACGCGCTAGGCTGGGGCTCAATGCGCACACTGACGCTTTTTAACCATGCCGGCGGGGTTATGAAATCCAGCCTGACCCGCGATGTGGGCCACACGTTGGCGGCGGCCGGGCAGCGGGTGCTCCTGATTGATCTGGACCCGCAGGCCAACCTGACCGACTGGCTGGGCGTCAGCGGGGTAACGCGCGATCAGACGGTATTTAACACCGCCACGCGGGGCGACGGGCTGCCCACGCCCATCCGCGTTCATGATCTGGACGTGCTGCCCAGCGATGTATCGCTGGCCCTCGCCGAGGGGCAGATGCTGGGCGTGGTGGGCGCACACCTGCACCTGCGGCAGGCCCTGGCCGAGTGGAAGGACCGCTACGACGTGGCGCTCATTGACAGCCCGCCCAGCCTGGGACAGCTGTCCATTCTGGGTGCACTGGCGGCAGATCATCTGATCGTGCCGGTGCCCACTCGCCAGAAAGGCATGAATGCCCTGGCTGGTCTGGGCGAGGCGATGGCCACCTACCGTAAGCTGCGCCCCGATCTCACCGTGGCGCTGTACGTGCCCACCCTGTACGACGCGCGGCGCTCGCATGACCGTGAGGCCTATGCCGCCCTGAAGGAGTTGCTGAGTCCACTGGCCAGCCCCATTGCTGACCGGGGCGCGGTGTGGAACGACAGTGCCAGCGCCGGGCAGCCAGTGGGCGTGTATGCGCCGGGCAGCCCGGTTCACCGCGACGTGCTGCGGGTAACGGCTGAAATTGCCAGGGCCACGGGCCTGAACGTGAACATTGAAGGGGCGCCGGCATGACCCGCAAAGCCCGGCCGGTCATCGGCGCGCGCCTCAGTGGTCTGGTGGCGGGGGTGGACGCCCTGGCCCAGCCAGCCGCCACCACACTGGCGGTGGGGCAGCTGCGCCCCGGGACCTTTCAGCCCCGGCTGCATTTCAGCGAACAGAGCCTCGCTGACCTGACCGCCAGCATTCAGGAGCAGGGGGTGCTGCAGCCGCTGCTGGTGCGTCCGGTGGGCGGCGGCTATGAAATTGTGGCTGGGGAACGCCGCTGGCGCGCGGCGCAGCAGGCGGGCCTGGGCGAGGTGCCAGTGCTGATTCGCACGCTGGATGACCGGGAAGCCCGGCTGGCGGCGGCGGTGGAGAACCTGCAGCGCGAGGACCTGAACGTGATGGAAGAGGTGCGCGCCAAACTGCAGGTGGCCGCCGTGACCCTGGGCGTGACCGAGGACGCCGCCGTGGCCCGCATGTTCGCCCTGGACCGTGCCCCCGATGCCGAGCCGGAACTGGTCTCTGCTCTGGACACGGCCTTCAGCGCCCTGGGCCGCGAATCCTGGCGCAGTTTTATTCGCAACCGCGCCGCGCTGCTGAACCTGCCCGAAGATGTGCAGGCGGCGGTGCGGGCGGGGCTGGACTACCGCAAGGCGCTGGTGATCGGCCGCGCTGAAGTGAACGAGCGGCCTGGGCTGATTCGGGAAGCGCTGGCGGGCGCCACCGTGGCCCAGTTGCGTGACCGGGTGCGCGGCCAGAGCCCGCAGGCGGCGCCGGACCTATCGCAGGCGGTGGCCCGGCAACTCCGCGACCGCCGTGCCCTGGCCCGGCTGGACGACCGACGCCGCGCCAAGGTGCAGAAACTGCTGCAACAGCTGCAGGAACTGTTGGCGCTGGAATAGGCCACAGGTGTTGGGGGCTGACTGATTGGAGCAACTCCATCGGCCAGCCCCCAGATTGTTGTGCCCCTCTCCCCTACCGGCTCTGCGTATCGGCCGCGTCGCGCAGGGCGTCGCCCAGGAAGTTGAAGGCCAGCACCGACACCACGATCAGCGCCCCGGGCAGCAGCAGCCACGGGTAAAGATTCAGCGTCTCGAAATTCTGCGCGTCCTTGAGCAGCAGGCCCCAGCTGGTCATGGGCTCCTTGATGCCCAGGCCCAGAAAGCTCAGGGCGCTCTCGCCCAGGATGTAGCCAGGCAGGGCCAGGGTGGCGGTCACGATCAGAAAAGACGACAGGTTCGGCATGATGTGCCGCAGGATCACCCGCAGGTCGCTGCCGCCCAGGGCGCGGGCCGCCTGCACGTAATCCACGCCGCGCGCGCCCATCACCTGCCCGCGCACCACCCGCGCCAGCCCCGCCCAGCCGATCAGGGCCAGCACCGCCACAATGCCCAGGTACACCCAGGTGGACGGCCATTTGGCGGGAATCACGGTGGAGAGGGCCAGCAGGATGGGCAGGCGGGGGAACGAGAGCAGCACCTCCACCAGCCGCTGAATGACGTTGTCCACCCAGCCGCCAAAGTAGCCGCTGACGCCGCCCAGCACGATCCCAATGGCAAACGAGATCAGAATGCCCACCAGCCCCACGGTCAGCGACACCTGCGAGCCCACCAGCATGCGCGACAGCAGGTCGCGGCCGAATTTGTCGGTGCCCAGCAGGAAAATGGTGCCGCCCTGCACCCCGAACAGGTGCCACTGGCTGCGAAATACGCCCAGGAAGGTGTACCCAAATTCTGCCGGGTCCTCTCCACGCACGAAGAACAGAATGGGCAACGGGCGGCTGCGGTCCTCGCTGAAGGTGCTGGCGAAGGTGACGGGATCGCGGGCCTTTTTAAAGCCGTAGACAAAGGGGCGCATGAGCTGGCCGTTATGGACCACATGCACCGCCTGGGGCCGCTGGTACGGCGCTTCCTCGTGCTGCGCGGTGATGGAATACGGCGCCAGAAAGCCAGCCAGCAGCGCCACCAGATATAGCGCCCCCAGCACCCAGGCGCTGAGGACCCCGGCGCGGTTGCGGCGAAAGCGGCGCAGGGCCAGCGCCAGGGGGCTCTGGCGGCGGGCGCCCGTGGCCGGCGCCGGGACAGGGACTGCCGTCATCAGTCGAACCTCACGCGGGGGTCGGCCCAGGCCAGGGCCAGATCGGCCAGCAGGTTGCCCAGCAGCAGCAGCAGGGCGCTGAACATCAGCAGGGTCATGGCCACGAACTGGTCCTTGTTCAGCAGGGCGTCGTACAGAAAGGGGCCGATGGTGGGCAGGTTCAGCACGATGCTGGCGATGATGGTCCCCGAAATCAGCCCCGGCAGACTCAGGCCCGCAAGGCTGATGAGCGGATTGACCGCGTTTCTGGCCGCGTGCCCCCACAGCACCCGCCGCGCGGCCAGCCCCTTGGCATGGGCGGTGCGCACGTAGTCCTGGTGCAGCACGTCCAGCAGGGAGGCGCGCATCTGCCGCATCAGGCCCGCCACGCCCTCCAGGCCAATGGCGATCATCGGAATCCACAGATGTGACAGGAGGTCCAGCACCTTGGCCCCGCTCCAGGGCGCGTCAATAAACTGCGGGCTGAACAGGCCGCCCACGTTCGTGCCGCCCAGGTTCAGCACCAGCGCGATCAGGAGCAACGCCACCAGAAAATCCGGCGTGGCGAGACTGATGTAGCCCAGGAAATTCAGCACCGTGGCCCGCTTGCGGTGGTGGTGAATGGCGGTGTAGATCCCCAGCGGCACGGCAATCACCCACGACACCAACAGCGTGAGCACCGCCAGAAAGACGGTCCAGCCCAGCCGTTCCCAGATCAGGCTGCCCACCGGGCGCCCGTTGGCGAAGGAGTAGCCGAAATCGCCCTCGGTGACAATGCCGCGCACCCAGTTCAGGTACTGCGCCCACAGCGGTTGGTCCAGGCCCAGCTGGCGCGTCATGGCCTGCAGCGATTCGGGCGTGACGCGCGGGTCTTCGCGGAACTGGTCCAGAAAACTACCGGGCTGCAGCTGAATCACCGCAAAACACACCACGCTGATCAGCAGCAGCGTGGGCACCATGCCCAGCAGGCGGCGTAGGGCGTAGGTCAGCACGGCGGGGAAAGTGGGGAGTGGGGGGTGAGGAGTGGGAAAAATAGGGGGGGCAGGAGGCGGCGCGCGGGGCGCGGACAGGGCAGGGAAGTCAAGTCAGGCTCCTTGGGTATGAAATGGGGTGGGAAGCAGAGAGGGGTTCTCCACTTCCCACTCCCCACCCACCACTTACTTCTGGTAGATCAGCGGCACCGGGTTGTAGCCCGGAATCACGCCCAGGTTGTACACGTAGTTGCCGTACTTGTTGCTCACGGCGCCGATGTTTTCGGGTTTGGCGATGGGGGTCACGGGGAGGTTTTGGGCGAACAGTAACTGCCAGCGGGTGTACAGGGCCTTGCGGGCGCTGGCGCTGGGCTCTACGGCCGCCTTGTTGAAGATCTCGTAGATTTCCTTTTCCCAGGGGGCCATCTTGGCGGTGTTGGCAGGGTCGCCGTCCTTGGCGGGCTGGGGGGCGCGGTGCCAGTAGTACAGGCTGCCGCCGGGCTGCCAGATGGGGCGGCGCAGTTCGGGGTCGGGCTGGTCGCCAAAGGCGTGCAGGATCATTTCCCAGTCGCCGCTCTGGCCGGTGGCCAGCAGGCGGCTGGAGAGAATGCCCTTCAGGTTCACCTTCACCCCCACCTTGGCGAAGTCGCTTTGCAGGATGGTGGCAATGGGCGGGTACACGGCCGAATCGGTGCCGTACGTCAGGTCAATTTCGAGGGGTTGACCGTTCGGCAGCAGGCGAATGCCGGCCGCGTTCTTGCGGCTCAGGCCCATTGCGTCCAGCGCCCGCCCGGCCGCTGCTAGATCGAATTCGCCCAGCTGGCGGGTGGTGTTCACGTAAAAGGCCTTGTTGGCCGGCGCCACGCCGTGCCCGGGCAGGCTGGCCAGCCCGTTGTACACGCTGTCAATGATGCGCTCGCGGTTGACGGCCATCTGCATGGCGCGGCGGAAGCGCACGTCGCTGAACACCTTGGCCAGCGCCGGGCTCTTGGCATCAAAGTTATAGGCCACGAAGGGCGGGCTACCAAACAGAGCGGTGGAGCGCATCACCTTGAAGGGCGCGCCCGCCACTTCCTTCTGCTTCAGGTCGGGAAACTGCGCGCCGCTAATGTTCAGCTGGTCCAGGTTGCCCGCCAGGAACTGCGCCACCTGGGCCTGGGGGTCACGGATGATCAGGAATTCCAGCCGGTCCAGGTAGGGCAGCTTGGTGCCGGCTGCGTCCACCTTCCAGTAGTTGGGGTTGCGGGTGAGGGTCACTTTTTGCCCGGCGGTGTAGTTCGCCAGTTTGAAGGGCCCGGTGCCCACCACCTCGCCCTCCGCCACGTTGGTGGGCCACGCCCCATTGATGTCGGCGGGCTTGGCGCCGCTTTCCTGGCCGTACTTGGCCAGCTTGTGCTGCGGCATGATGAAGTAGCGCTGCTGCAGCAAGAAGGCGGGCGCTGGGCGCGGCAGGGTGAAGCGCACTGTCATGGCATCCACCTTGGCAATGGTCACCGCCTCGCCGCCCAGTTTGAAGTTGCCCGGGTCGCCCGCGCGGGCCTCAGGGTTCATGATCATGTTCTTGTAGGTAAAGATCACGTCGTCGGCGTTGAAGGCCTGGCCGTCACTCCACTTCACGCCCTGCCGCAGCTTGAAGGTGTACACCTTGCCGCCATCGCTGATCGTCCAGCTTTCGGCCAGCGCGGGCTCGATCTTGTAGGTGGCGAGGTTGAATTCCACCAGTCCGTCGAACATCTGCTGCGAGATCAGGCCCAGGTTGTTGTCAATCACCCCGTAATAAAAGAGGCTCTGGGGGCTGTCGCCCAGCGGCAGGGTGTACGTGCCGCCACTCTTGCCGGCGGTCACCCCCAGGGCGCCCAGGCCGGTCATTTTCTTGGGTGCAGCGTGGGCAGCGCCCAGCAGGCTGAGCGACACCAGGGTCAGGAAACGGGCAGCGCGGCTTACATGCATGGCAAACCTCCGAAGCACTTGAACGGCAGCAGGGCAAGCGGCGGCAAAGGCGCGCCGCCCACCTACTTGTCAGACACCCCAGCCTAAGACCAATCGCAGTCCACTTGCAACCTCTGGGCAAAGTGGTTCAGGAGTGGTACGGTCTGGGGCGATGCTCCTGTCCTCCCTGTCCCTGGATTCAGCGAGCGCCACCCCGGTCTATGTCCAGGTGGCGCAGGGGCTTGCGCAGCGCATCGAAAGCGGGCAGCTGCGCGCTGGCAGCGCCCTGCCCGCCGAACGGGAACTGGCCGCTGCGCTGGGGGTGTCGCGGGTCACGGTCCGTCAGGCCCTGGCGCTGCTCTCGCAGCAGGGCCTGCTGACCCGGCGCCACGGGAGCGGCACCTTTGTCACGCCGCCGCCCCGGCCGGGCGAGCTCCCCAGCCGCACCCTGGGGCTGCTGTCCTCCTTTTCCGAGGACGTGCGCTCGCGTGGGCAGGTGCCCGGAGCACGGGTGCTGGGCTTCGAGCGCACGCGGCCCAGCGCCCAGGAAGCCATGAGCCTCGCCCTGTCGCCGGGCGAACTGGTCTACCGCCTGCGTCGGCTGCGCACCGCTGACGGCGAGCCCCTGGCAATTGAAGACTCCACCCTGCCGGCCGCCCTGGTGGGCGAGCTGCGCCCCGAAGAGGTGCAGGACGCCAGCCTGTACGCGCTGCTCTCGGCGCGGGCGCTAAGTCCGGCGCGCGCCATTCGCCACCTGCGGGCGGTGAACGCCGACCTCACCCTGGCGCCGCTGCTGGGGGTGCCGGTGGGCGCCGCCCTGCTCGCCACCGACCGGGTGTCGTGGCTCTCCGGTGGGCGGCCTATCGAGTACGCCCGCGCCCATTACCGGGGGGACCGCTACGACTTCGTGATGGAGTTGCAGGGCGGGGCATGAGCAGGCTCCAGGTGCAGGGAACGGGCGCTGGGCCCTTGTCCGGGTTCAGGGGCACGGCATGACCTCCCGCCCTGCCCGCGTGCTGGGCTTAATGAGCGGCACCAGCGCCGACGGCATTGACGCGGCGCTCCTGGAACTGCCGGGCTGGCCCGCGCTGGGGGCGGGCGGGGCAGCGGCATGGCGCGGGTGGCCGCCGCTAACAGGCCCAGTGCCGCGCGGCCGGGTGCTGGCCCATACCTTCACGCCCTATCCGGCCGAGTTGCGCGCCGCTGTGCTGCGCGCCGCGCGCAACGAGGGCACCCCCGCCGAACTGACCCAGCTGCATTGGGCGCTGGGCGAGGCGCTGGCCCAGGCCGCTGCCCCGCTGGCCCCGGACGCCGACCTGATTGCCAGCCACGGCCAGACGGTGCAGCACCACCCCCGGCCCGATCCCGCTCGCGGCTGGGCGCGGCCCGCCACCCTGCAACTGGGTGAAGCGGCGGTGATTGCCGCCCGCACCGGCCGGCCCGTGGTGGCCGATTTCCGCCCCGCCGATCTGGCCGCCGGGGGCGTGGGGGCGCCGCTGGTTCCCCTGGCCGACTGGGCGCTGTTCGCTCAGAGCGGGGTGTGCCGGGCGCTGCACAACCTGGGCGGCATCAGCAACCTCACGTACCTGCCCGGGGTGGACCCGGCGGGGGTGCTGGCCTTTGACACCGGGCCGGCCAACTGCCTGCTGGATGAGGTGGCGGGCCGGGCCGGGCTTACGCACGACGAGGGCGGCGCACTGGCCCGCGCGGGCGCGGTGCATGGGCCCACCCTGGCCGCGTGGCTGGCCCACCCCGAGCTGAACATGCCGCCGCCCAAGGCCACCGGGCGCGAGGTCTGGACCCTGGCGCGGCTCCCGCAGCCTGCCGACCTGAGCCTGCCCGATCTGGCGGCCACCGCCACCGCGTTCACCGCGCGCACGGTGGCCCAGGCCTACCGCCGCTGGGTGCTGCCCCGGGGCCTGGACGAGGTGGTGGCCCTGGGCGGCGGCGCGCGCAACCCCGTCCTGATGGCCGCCCTGCGCGCCGAGCTGCCGGTGCCCCTGCGCACCGCCGCCGAACTGGGCTGGACCGAACACGGCTTCACCGACGCCTCCCGTGAAGCGGCGGCCTTTGCCTTCCTGGGCTATGCCCGCGCGCAGGGCTGGCCGGGCACGCTGCCGCACACCACCGGCGCGGCCCACGCCGTGGCCGCCGGCAAATGGATTCCCGCCTCGCCCACCGGAGCCTCCCCATGACCGAGCCTGCCCAGCCCCTGCGCCCCGACGCCCGCCGCACCGAAGGGGTGCACCCCGCGCACACCAATCTGGACACCCTGAGCACCCTGGAACTGGCCCAGACCCTCGCCAGCGACCACGAGGTCGCGGTGCAGGCCGCCCGGCAGGCCGCGCCCCAGCTGGCCCGCGCCGCCGACGCCGCCCTGCCCCGCCTGGAACGCGGCGGGCGGCTGCTGTACGCTGGGGCCGGCACCAGTGGGCGCCTGGGGGTGCTGGACGCCTCTGAATTACCGCCCACCTTCTCCTGGCCGCCCGAACGCGCCCTGGCCGTGATCGCCGGGGGCGAGCGGGCCATTCGCCACGCGGCCGAAGGCGCCGAGGACGATGAGGCGGCGGGCGCCCAGGCCCTGATCGCCCTGGCGCCCACCCCGGACGACGTGTTGATTGCCGTGGCGGCCAGCGGCACCACGCCCTGGGTGCTGGGCGCAGTGCGTGAGGCGCAGCGCCTGGGCGCCCTGACGGTCGGCCTGAGCAACAACCCGGACACGCCCCTGCTGGCCCTCACCGATTGCCCGGTGCTACTGGACACCGGTCCGGAACTGATCAGCGGCTCCACCCGTCTGAAAGCCGGCACCGCCCAGAAGATTGCGCTGAACACCCTGTCCAGCACACTGATGGTGCGCTTGGGCAAGGTGTACGGCAACCTGATGGTGGACCTGCGCGCGGGCAACGCCAAGCTCGAAGGCCGCGCGCTGCGCCTCGTGATGCACGCCACCGGGGCCAATGAGAAGGTCGCCCGCGCCGCCCTGCAAGCGGCAGGCGGGCAGGTGAAACTGGCCGTGGTCTGCCTGCGCTTGGAGGTGGGTGTCCCTGAGGCCCAGCGCCGCCTGGAGGCCGCTGGGGGCCACGCCCGCGCAGCCCTGGGAGAAGCCTGAATGGAGCCTCTGATTCCGGCACGCACCCACGCTCTGCTGGCGGCGGCGGTGCAGGCGCCCGGGGGCCCGTCGGGCGCGGCGCTGGGCGTGGTGGACCGGGCCGGGCAGCGCCAGACAGCCGTACTGGGGCTGGCCCAGCGTGAGCCGCAGCCCGAGCCCCTGCCGGACGACAGCTGGTGGGACCTTGCCAGCCTGACCAAGCCGCTGCTGACCGCCCGTGAGGTGCTGCGCGCCGCCGAAGAGGGTCTGCTGGACCTAGACGACCCCCTGGGCCGTCACCTGCCGGACCTCGCCTGGATGCAGGACACGCCGCTGCGCACCCGCACGCTGCGCCAGCTGCTGACGCATACGGCGGGCCTGGGCCCCTGGGCCAAGCTGTACACCTGGGGCGACGCGGCGACCATCCGCGCCCGCTTTCTGCAGGAGCCCTGGCCGGTGGGCGAGGCGGGGCCCGTGCTGTACTCGGACCTGGGCTACGTGCTGCTGGGCCGCGTGCTGGAGCGGCTGCGGGGCCATCCCCTGCGCGAGTTTGTGCTGGACCCTGGCCTTGCCTTCACGCCGGACCCCGCCCGCACCGTGGCCACCGAGCAGTGCCTGTGGCGAGAGCGGCTGCTGCGCGGCGAAACCCACGACGAGAACGCGGCGGCCCTGGGCGGCGTGGCCGGGCACGCGGGGCTGTTCGGCACGCTGGGTGGCGTGCTGGGGCAGGCCGAAGGGCTGCTGCGCGGCGGCTGGCTGGGCCGCGCGGCGCAGGCCCTGGCCCTGCAGCCCCAGGTCCCCGAGCGCACCCTGGCCTTTGTGCACGCCTGCCCCGGCTGGAGCGGTGGCAGCCTATGCAGCCCGCAGGCGGTGGGCCACACTGGCTTTACCGGCACTGGGCTGTGGGTGGACCCCGGCCACGGCCTCGCCTGGGTGCTGCTCACCAACCGTGTGCACCCCACACGCCACAGCGGCTTCGATATTCAGGGGCTGCGGCGGGCGGTGGGGAACACGTTGTTGTCGGGGCGGTAGGGTTTGGGGAAGGCATCAGGGAAGGGGCGAGAGATCAAGGGATCCAGAAGTTGAGTGGGCCCTTTCTCGACTTCTCAGCGCCTCCACTCCCCTCCCGGTCTAACTTCCCCGGTACGTGCTGTAGGCCCACGGCGACACCAGCAGCGGCACGTGGTAGTGCGCGCCCGCGTCGGCCACGGTAAAGCGCAGCGTCACCACGTCCAGAAAAGGCGGCGCGTCCCCCGTCAGGTCGGCGAAATAGGGGGCCACGGTGAAGACCAGTTCGTAGGTGCCGACCTTCAAGGCGCCGCGCGCGATCAGGGGCTCGTCGGTGCGGCCATCGGCGTTGGTCACGGCCTCGCGCAGCAATTCATGGTCCTGGCCTACGCGAAACAGCTGCACCCCAATGCCCGCTGCCGGGCGGCCCCGGGCGGTGTCCAGCACGTGGGTGCTGAGCCCAGCGCCGCTCACGCGCGCTCCACCCAGCCCTCAATCACGCCGTAGGGCTCGGCGTCGGCGTGAAAGACGGTGCCGGGGTTGTCCAGGCCGTAGCGTTCCAGCGGATACAGGATGTGGTGGCGGTTGGGAAAGGAAAAGTGGATGCGCTCAATCTCGGGGCAGCGGGTCAGCACTGCCTCGCCAATCCGGTACAGGGTGTGCTGCATGCTGGGCGAGTAGTGGTCGGGAAAGGTGTCCAGCAGCGCCGTGTACACGGCCGCCCACACGGCGTCGTAGTCGCAGTCGGCCACGGCGTAGGTCCAGCGGGCGCTCACCACTGTGGCCAGAATGCGGTCGTCGGTATTGGGCAGCGTGGTGTAGGCGTCGCGGTGAAAGCCGGCCCAGCCGCTCTGGGTGGTTTTCAGGATGTACAGCTCTTCCAGGCCGCTTTCCACCGTGAAGGTCTGCCCGTCGCCCCAGACCGTGGCCGTGTGCTTGGGCATCTGGCGCACGAAGGCGTGGTCATGGGGCTGCCCGCCGCTGACCATGCGCGCCCAGGTGAGCTGGGTAAAGGTCACGCGCGCGCCCTGCACCCGGGGCCCCTGGGTCACAAAATGTGTGATCAGATGCTTGCCAAAGGCCTCAATGCTGCCCGTCAGGCCGTCGCGTGCCAAGGCGTAAACGGTATTGCGCATGGTGTCGGTGGCGACCAGCCCGGTGTTGTCGCCATCGGTGTGGGCGGCGTCAAAGTCGCCCTTGACTGCCACACGCACCTGCATATCCTTGATGTCGTGGCGCGGCCCGTCCCGGAACACCTTGAACAGCCGCACGTCGGCCTTGCCGTAGTTGTTCTCGCCCAGTTTTACTTTCACCATGCCGGGTTCCTCCTGTGAGGTCAGGGAAAGCGCGCCTGTGGGCTGAATCAAGTCCAGCACCCGCAGGCGAGCAATGCGGCCAATCTCGTGCAGGGCCGCCGCCCGTTCCTGTTCGGGGGTGTGGGTCAGGCGGCGCCGGGCCCCCTCGAAAATGCTGGCCTTGGTGTGTTCGCGCACGCATACCACGTAGGGCATGGCAAAGCGCGCGTGGTACGCGCTGTTCAGGGACTGGAACTCGGCGTATTCGTCCGGGCTCAGGCGGTCCAGGCCGGCACTCGCCTGCTCGCGGGTGCTTTCGGGGGTCAGTTCGCCGGCCAGCACGGCCTTGCCCGCCAGATCGGGGTGCGCGCGGATCAGGGCCAGTTGGTCCTCTGGAGAACCGGCCTGGGCCGCCTGGGCAAAGGCCTGAGCCACGGCTTCGGCACTGCGGTAGGGGCGCCTCGCCGCCACCCGCGCGGCGTAGTGCGGCGAGTGTTCCAGCACGCCTGCAAAGTGGGCGGCGAAGTCTTCTGTGCTCAGGGCATTCAGAAGTGTCAGGGGCAACGCGTGGGGGGCCAGGGCAAACGCTCCAGTCGTCCGCAGGACGGGGGCAGGGAGGGGCGGGAGAAACGGGCGCCTGAGGGCACAGCGCGGCGCCCCAGGCAGCGGTCAGTGGTGGCTGGCCCGAGCATAGCGGATGCCCCCGTGACCCGGCCGCCACGGGACGCCTTGGTGTGCCTCTAGAGGGCCGCAAGCTTGACGCCCACCGTTCGGGGGGCCCCACCGCTGCCCCCAGCCAGTGCGTATAGTGCGGCAATGACTGCTGCCCTCCCCTGCCCTGGCCCCCGCCGGGCTTGCCCCGTCCCGCGTGCCCGGCAGCGATGAACCGTCCTTTTCACGTGCTGCTGGTGGACGACAACCCGGCCGACCTGCTGCTGGCCCAGGAAGTCTTTGCCGAGCACAGCAGCGAGTTGCAGATGGACACCTGCCGCAGTGGCCCCGAGGCCCTGGCCACCCTGCGGGCGCAGACTGACCTGCCTGATGTGGTCATGCTGGACGTGAACATGCCCGGCATGTCGGGCTTTGAGGTTCTGGAAGCCCTGAAAGCCGATGAGCGGCTGCGCTGTATTCCGGTGGTGATGCTCTCTACCTCGTCGCAGCCCGGCGATATTCAGCGGGCCTACACGCTGCACGCCAGTTCGTACATGGTGAAATCCGGCAGCTTTCAGGCGTTTCTGGAGCAGGTGGACGCCTTCGTGGGCTTCTGGCGCCAGAGCCGCACCCCCAACTGGCCCAAGCGCCTGAACCGTTAGGCCGGCCCGGCGTTAGCTGAGTTCCACCGCCAAGACCTGGTCGGAAGGCGTCCTGGGCGTCAGCGTTACGGGGCGGCCCTGCACCTTCAGGCAGGTTTTGCCGCCCAGGGTCCGTACGGTGAGGGCCACCGCCCGTCCTGGGGGCAGGCAGCGCTCGTCGCTGCTCAGCACCTCTCCGGTGAGCGCGGCGGCAGAATCACGGCGAATAGCGATCATGGGTCACCTCCGACTTGGGGGAGTTCGGGCGGGTGCTCTGGCTCTCCAGCCCCGCTGAGTCCACGGTGCATCGCCCGCGTGACAGCGCCATGCCCGCGCCATGAACAGGGCCCAGAGACCGCGCTCATGGGCAGGTCAGCTGGGCCAAAAAAACGCGCCCGGGTGGGCGCGCTCCCTGAAGGGGGAAGTTTACAGGTTGCCCTTGAGGGTGCTGGCGACCTTGAAGGCCACCTTCTTGCCGGCCGGGATCTGGATCTTCTCGCTGGTGCCGGGGCGCACGCCGGTGCGGGCGGCGGTGGCCTTGACGCTCAGGGTGCCCAGGCCGGGCAGGCCCACGCTCTGGCCGCCCTTGATGGCGCCCACGACCACGTCCAGCATGGCGCTGACGGCTTCCTCGCTCTGCTTCTTGGTCAGACCGGTGCGGTCAGCAACCATTTCCACGAGCTGGGTCTTGGCGACCTTGTTGCTCTCGCCAGCGGCGCGCTTGGGGGCGGCGGCTTTCGCGGCGGGAGCGGCCTTGGCCGCAGTCTTCTTGGCGGGGGCTTTTGCAGACTTTTTCGTCATGGTGAGCAGCATGACATATGACGCGCCGCTTGGGAAGGGGGGAGAGGGCCAGGAATGCCCACCAGCACGCCCTTTTTAAAGGAAGCATTGGGAAAAACCCCGTTCTGAAGGGCCTTTTGAGTGCTTGCTAAGGAATGCCGTGCAGCACGGAAGAACTGCGCCCTGCCCCTGTCGGGGGCCCGGTGGGCGCGCCGGCGGGGCACGTGACGCGGCGCTGACAATCGCCCGGCACACTGCGCGCCATGAAGAAGATGTTTGCTCTGGCTGCTGCCCTCGCCGTGACCACGGCCGCCGCCCAGTCCACCCTGACCGGCGCAGGCGCGAGCTTTCCTTTCCCCCTGTACAGCAAGATGTTCGCCGAATACAAGAAGGACAAGGGCGTCACCGTGAACTACCAGTCGGTGGGGAGCGGCGCGGGCCAGAAGCAGATTCTGGAGCGCACCGTGGACTTCGCCGGCAGCGACAACCCCATGAGCGACGACGCCATGAAAGACGCCCCCGGCAAGCTGCTGCACGTGCCCACCGCCATCGGCGCCGTGGTGCCCGCCTATAACCTGCCCGGCGTTACGGCCCCGCTGAAGTTCACCGGCAAGGTGCTGGCCGATATCTACCTGGGCAAGATCAAGACCTGGAACGACAAGGCGATTGCCGCCCTGAACCCCGGCGTGACCATTCCCCCGCTGCCCATCACCGTGGCCCGCCGTAGCGACGGTTCGGGCACCACCTACGTGTTCTCCGACTACCTGAGCAAGGTCAGCGGCGAGTGGAAGAGCAAGGTGGGCGTGGGCAACTCCCTGCAGTGGCCCGTGGGTACCGGCGCGCGCGGCAATGACGGCGTGGCAGGCATCGTGAAGAGCACCCCCGGCGCCATTGGCTACGTGGAACTGGTGTACGCCAAGCAGAACAAGCTGCCCTACGGCAGCCTGCAAAACCGCGCGGGCAAGTTCGTGCTGGCCGACAACGGCCCCGCCGCCGCCGCCGCGCTGGGCGTGGTGATTCCCGCCGACACCCGCGTCAGCCTGACCAACAGCGCCAACCCCGAGGCCTACCCGATGGCCAGCTTCACCTACGTGATCTTCTACCAGGAGCAGAAGTACGGCAACCGCACCCAGGCCCAGGCCAAGGCCCTCAAGGACCTGCTGCTGTGGATGATCAGCACCGGCCAGGGCTACAACGAGGGGCTGGACTACGCCAAGCTGCCCACGAACGCCGCCAACAAGGCCAAGAGCATCATCGGCAAGATGACCTTCGACGGCAAGAAACTCTAAGCGGACCATCCACGTTGGCGGCGCTGCGCAGGCTTCTGTGCAGCGCCGCTGCTGTTGTGGCCGTGCTGGGTGCCCCGAGCGCCGCCCGGCCCGGCCCCTGCCTTTCTGGTCCTCTCCCCCAGAGAGGGGGGCTGACGCTGCACTGACAAACGCCCTGTGAACTGGGCGCTACGGCCCCGGAGGGGTCATGAACTCATGAGCGAACCCACCCAGACCCGTTCCCCACGTCCCGCTGCCCTGAGCAGCGCGTCGGACCGCCTGTTCCAGGGCCTGATTCTGCTGCTGGCCAGCGTGATCGTGCTGGTGTTCGTCCTCAGCATCTACCAGCTGGGGCGCGAATCGTGGCCGGCCCTGTCGCGCTTTGGCCTGAGCTTCTTTACCGAACGCACCTGGAACCCGGTGGAAGGAACCTTCGGTGCCGTGGCGATGATCACTGGCACCCTGGTCACCAGCCTGGTGGCCCTGGCGATCAGCGTGCCGCTGGCGGTGGCCTCGGCGCTGTTCGTGGCTGAATACGCGCCGAAGTGGCTGGCCAACCCGGTGGGGTATTTGATCGAGCTGCTGGCCGCCGTGCCCAGCGTGGTGTACGGCCTCTGGGCCCTGTTCGTGATTGCGCCGGTGCTGGGCCAGTGGCAGCTGACCTTCTTCAACCCCCAGACCCACCCGGAGCGCGTGGAGCTGTACACCAAGTGCGCCGCGCTGTGGGCCGAGAACAAGACCACGCTGCAGTGCTTCTTTGTGCCCAGCGCGGGCGGCGGGCGCGGGCTGGCGCTGGCCATCATCATCCTGACGGTCATGATCCTGCCCTACACCGCCTCGGTGGCGCGCGACGTGATCCGGCTGGTGCCCCAAGACCAGCGCGAGGCGATGTACGCCCTGGGGGCCACCAAGTGGGAAGTGATTTCCCGCGCCATTCTGCCCTACGCCCGCGCGGGCATTCTGGGCGGCGTGATTCTGGCGCTGGGGCGCGCGCTGGGTGAAACCCTGGCCGTGGCGATGGTGATTGGCGACAGCCAGGACCTCCTGAAAAGCCTGTGGGGCGGCGCCAGCACCATGGCCTCGGTGATTGCCAACCAGTTCGGGGACGCGCAGGAAGCCCTGCACCGCTCCAGCGTGGTGACCCTGGGCCTGACCCTGTTCGTGCTCAGCGTGGCTGTGAACTTTGTGGCCCGGTTGATCATCGCGCGCCTGACCCCCAAGGGGATTCAATGATGAGCGCCGCCTCGTCCTCTCCGGCCCGCCGCCACGCCCTCAGCCCGGCCCGGCGCCTGCAGAACACCCTGATGGGCGGCCTGATTCTCCTGGCCACCCTGCTGGTGGTCGCGCCCCTGATCCTGATTTTCCTGTACCTGCTGCGCGAGGGCTTTGGGGCCATGTTCAACCTGGACTTTGCCCGCGCCCGCGAGGGGCTGGGGGCCGTGTTCAGCGGCGCCAACCTGGACTTCTTTACCAAGACCCCCGCCCCTGAGGGCGAAACCGGCGGCGGCCTGGCCAACGCCATTCTGGGCAGCATCGAGATGCTGGGGATGGCCAGCGTGATCGGCGTGCTGGTGGGCGTGGCCGGGGGCATCTTCCTGGCCGAATACCCGCGCCACCCCCTGATGCCCACCATCCGCATGGTCAGTGACGTGCTGGCCGGGATTCCCGCGATTGTGATGGGTCTGGTGGCCTACGGCCTGATCGTGCTGAAATTCGGCTTCTCGGGGTTGGCCGGCGCCGTGGCGCTGGGCTTCCTGATGATTCCCATCGTGGTGCGCACCACCGAGGAAGTGCTGAAACTGGTGCCGCAGACGGTGCGCGAGGCCGGGCTGGCGCTGGGGCTGCCCAAGTGGCTGGTCACGCTGCGCATTGTGCTGCCCGCCGCCGCCGGGGGCATCGTGACCGGCGTGATGCTGGCGCTGGCCCGCGTGGCGGGCGAGGCGGCCCCGCTGCTGTTCACGGCCTTTGGCAACAGCGCGATCAACCTAGACCCCACCAAGCCCATGAGCGCCCTGCCCCTGGAAATTTACCGGGGCGCCACCAGCGCCTACGACGAGAACCAGCGGCTGGCCAAGGCCGGCGCCCTGCTGCTTATCACCCTGATCTTTGTCACCAGTCTGCTGGCCCGGCGCGCCAGCCGCCGCAAATAAAAGGAGCTCTATCCGTGTCCCCCATTCTCAGTGCCCAGAACGTCAATATCTACTACGGCGATAAGCAGGCCGTGCGCGGCGTGAACCTAAACGTGCAGCGCGGCACCGTCAACGCCCTGATCGGCCCGTCGGGCTGCGGCAAGACCACTTTCCTGCGGGCCATTAACCGCATGCACGACCTGACCCCCGGCGCGCGGGTGGAAGGCACCATTCTGCTGGACGGTGAGAACGTGTACGGCGCGGGTGTGGACCCGGTGGTCATGCGCCGCCGCGTGGGCATGGTGTTCCAGAAGCCCAACCCCTTTCCCACCATGAGCGTCTTTGACAACGTGGTTTCTGGCCTGAAGCTGGCCGGCATCCGCGACAGCCGGCGCCTGATGGAAATCGCCGAACGCTCCCTGCGCGGCGCGGCGCTGTGGGAAGAGGTCAAGGACCGCCTGAAGACCCCCGCCACGGGGCTCTCGGGCGGGCAGCAGCAGCGCCTGTGCATTGCCCGCGCGCTGGCCGTGGAGCCGGAAATCCTGCTGATGGACGAGCCCACCAGCGCCCTGGACCCCGCCAGCACCGCCAAGATCGAGGAACTGATGACCGGCCTGAAGCAGGTCACCACCATCATCATCGTGACCCACAACATGCACCAGGCCGCGCGTGTGTCGGACACCACCTCGTTCTTCCTGAACGGCGACCTCGTAGAGCACGGCGTGACCGACCAGATTTTCACCGCCCCACGCGACGAGCGCACCGAAGCCTACGTGACGGGCCGCTTCGGCTGATCCGGCACAGCAACCCAGGGGCGTGGCGGGACACCTGCCACGCCTCAGTCGTTATCCTGCCTCCGTGACCAGGGCAGCGGGCGGGCGATCAGCGGGGGCGCAGCAACGGTGGCTGCTGGCCGCGCTGTGCCTGCTGGCCTCGTTCGCTTTTCTGGGCCGCACGACCTCGCCGGGTCTGGGTGGGCCGTCGCTGTTTCAGGTGGCGCAGGCCAAAGGGGCCTCGGCAGACCCCCAGGCCCCACAGCCAGCCCAGACCCAGACCGCGCCCGCCCCGGCCCACGCCGGCCACCCGCCGGCCCACCAGGAGATGGCGCCTCCTCGTTCCACGCGCCCGGAGCTGACCCAGGCTGCGCCCAACGCGCCCCCGCACGGTCCGGCCCACGCGGCGGACCACAGTGCCCACTGCCCCTTTTGCTTCACAGCGGCCTTTGCCCTGGAAGCCGAAGGGGCGTTGTCGTTGGCCGGGCCAGCGGCGGTGGCCCGCACGCGACCGGCCCGGCTGCATGGGCCCTGGCTGGCCCCGGTGCGCCACGCCGAAGCGCGCGCGCCACCCAGCCCCGGTTGAACTGAAGTCCCGCGCCGCTCAGCCCTGCGCGGCGTGCGGTCCACCCTTCTCCACGCTGGGTGAGGCAAGGCCCAGCCATCAACCGAGGTGCTCCATGTTCAACGCCCATCTGCTGGCCCTGGCCAGCGCCCTGCTCCTGTCTTTGGCTGCCGCCCACGCCACCGTCCGCACCGAAAGCGGCCTGACCGAAAGCAAGGCCGGCGCCAGCGAAACCTACCGCCTGAACGTGCCCACCGAGAAAGACATCAGCACGACGGAAATCCGCCTGGTGGTGCCAGCCGGCGTGACCATCACCCGCTTTCAGGTCACGCCCGGCTTCCAGCGCACGGTCAAGAAGAACGAGGCCGGCCTGGTCACCGAAGTGGTCTGGAAAGGCCGCGTGGCGCCCATGGAGTACGTCCGCTTCTTCTTCCAGGCGCGCAATCCCGCCGCGCCCGGTGAACTGAGCTGGAAGGTGTACCAGACCTACAGTGACGGCTCGGTGGTGGCCTGGGACGACACCGATCCCGCCCAGGGCCCGGCCAGCAAAACCACGGTGAAATAAAGCCATTCAAGCGTCACTTGGGCAGGGGCGGGGCCACGTTGCGCCCCCCCTGTGCCCCCCGAGGGAGAAGCCATGAAACGACTGTTGATGCTGGCCCTGCTGGTCCTGCCGGGCGCGGCCCTGGCCCACACCGCCGTCACGTCGGTGGTGCCTGCCCGGGGCGCGGTGGTTCCGGCGCCCGCTGCGGTCACGCTGAACTTCAGTGAGCCGGTAGAGCTGCGCTTCAGCACTGTGCGGGTGATGGCGGTGGCCGCCGGACAGACCCCCGAGGCCGCCGCCAAGCTGGCCCTGGCCGCGCGCCCGGAGACCCCCACGCTGGTCAGCCGGCCCCCGACCACGGCGGGCCTCGCCGCCCGGCTGAGCGTGCCGCTGAAAACGGGACTGAAACCTGGGCTGTATGTGATCGCTTGGCGGCTGCTGTCCGAAGACGGGCACCCCGTCAGCGGTCTGAGCACCTTCCGGGTGCGCTAGGCCGTGCTGGCGCTGCTGACCGGCCTCACTCACCTGGGGCTGGTGGCGCTGCTGGGGGGGTGCTGGCCCGGCGCCTGTGGACCCCCGGCTGGCCCCGCCTGTGGGTGCCCGCGCTGGGCGCCGGGCTGCTGCTGCTGGGCTGGGGCGGCCAACTGGCGCTGACCCTGGCTGCGCTGGGCTTCACCGCCCCGGCGGACGTGCTGGCCTATCTGACGGGCACCGGCCCTGGCCGGGGCATGCTGCTGGCCCTGCTGGGCGCCGCGCTGCTGCTGGCCGCCGAGACCGGGCGCTGGCCCTGGCCGGCCCTGCCCCTGGCGGCGGCCGTGGTGGTCTGGGGCGCGGCGGGGGTGGGCCACGGCGCCGGGCACGGCGTGGGGGTGCGGGCGCTGCATGCCGCCCACGCCGCCGCCATGTGCGTCTGGCTGGGCGGCGTGCTGACCCTGCTGCGCCGGGGCTCGCCCGAACTGGCCCGGCGCTTTTCCCCGGTGGCGGCGGCCTGCGTGGTCACCCTGGCGCTGACTGGTCTGGCGATGATAGGGCAACATCTGCGCCTGCCCGCCTCCTGGGCCGGCACCCCTTACGGCCAGACCCTGCTGCTGAAGCTGGGAGCGGTGGCTGTGACGCTGGGGCTGGCCCTGGGGGTCCGCCGGGCCCTGGCGCGGGGGCGCGCCCTACGCCCACCCCTGCGGCGCGAAACTCTAGGTCTGCTGGCGGTCCTGGCCCTCACCGCCCTGCTGGTCACGCAACCCCCACCGGCGGGGCATGCCGCGCACGCGGCGGCCCGCTTAGAATTGCCTTAATGGCCCCTCCTTTTCGTCTTCCCGGGCAGCTGGCCCATGCCTGAGCGCGAGGCCCAGCTGTTCACGGCCATGTTCCGGCGCTCGCCCATTGGTATGGCGCTGGTGTCGCTGCAGGGGCAGTTCATGACCGTGAACGAGGCCCTGTGCCGCATGCTGGGCTATACGCAGGCCGAGCTGCTGGCACTGACCTTTCAGGACATCACCCACCCCGAGGACCTGGACAGCGACCTGGGTCTGCTGCGGCGCGTGCTGGCGCGCGAGATGGACCAGTACGAGCTGCGCAAGCGCTACTGGCGCAAGGACGGCCAGCTGATCTGGATTGAGCTGCATGTCTCGCTGATTCTGGACGAGGCGGGCGCACCTGCTTTTTTCGTCTCGCAGATTCAGGACATCACCGCGCAGGTCGAGACCGAGGCCCAGCTGCAGGAGGTCAATGAGCGGCTGCGGCTGGCCCTGGAAGCCACCCAGGACGGTCTCTGGGACTGGCGGCTGCCGGGGCGCGAGCTGTTCGTTTCGGACGCGTTTCGCTCGCAACTGGGCTTTGATCGCCACGAGCCGGTGAGCCTGGATGCGTGGCTGGCGCGGGTGCACCCGGATGACCTGCCTGCTCTGCAGGACAGCTACCGCGCCCACCTCGCGGGCCACCGCGCCCTTCACGTGCAGTACCGGGCCCAGCACGGCAGCGGGGAGTGGCGCTTCTTTCAGGTGCGCGGGCAGATCACCGCCCAGGATGATCAGGGCCAGCCGCTGCGCGTGACCGGCACCCAGACCGACGTCACCGAGCAGGTGCGCACCACCCAGGACCTGCAACTGCTGCTGGACAACCTGCCCGCGCTGATCGGCTACTGGGACACCACGCTGCACAACCGCTTTGGCAATCCCACCTATCTGGCGTGGTTTGGCCAGACGCCCGCCCAGGTGCGCGGCCAGCACATCCGCGACGTGATTGGCGAGGAACTGTATGCCCAGAACCGCCCGATGATCGAGCGGGTGCTGGCCGGCGAAACGCGGCGCTTTGAGCGGCAAATCACCGATGCCAGTGGCCAGCCGCGCGCCATTGAGCTGGTGTACGTGCCCGACATGCAGGGCGGCGAGGTGCGCGGCTTTTTCTCGCTGGGCACCGATATCACCGCCCGCAAGGTCGCCGAGCGCGCCCTGACCGAGCAGCGTGAACTGGCGCGCGTGACCCTGTCCTCCATTGGCGACGGCGTGGTGACCACCGATCCGCAGGGCCGGGTGACTTTCCTGAACCCCACCGCTGAGCGCATGACCGGCTGGACCCTGGCCGAGGCAGCCGGCCAGCCTATTGAAGCGGTGATGGCCCTGCTGGAAGAGGGCACGCGCACCGAACTGGCCAACCCGCTGCGCCGCGCCCTGCAGGAGCGCGTGACCCTGGGGCTGGCGGCCAACACCCTGTTGCGCAGCCGCGCCGGACACCACCACAGCATTGAGGACTCGGCCGCGCCCATTCTGAACGAGCAGGGCGAGCTGCTGGGCGCCGTGCTGGTGTTCCACGATGTCTCGGAGGCCCGGGCGATGGCCGTGCGCATGAGCCACCTGGCGCAGCACGACGCCCTGACCGATCTGCCCAACCGGGTGCTGCTGCGCGACCGGGTGTCGCAGGCCATCAGCCGCGCCCGGCGCCAGGGTACGCGCTTTGCGGTGCTGTTTTTAGACCTGGACCACTTCAAGAACGTCAACGATTCGCTGGGCCACCATGTGGGCGACGAACTGCTCAAGGCTATCTCTGCCCGCCTGCGCGGGGTGCTGCGCGCCTCGGACACGGTCAGCCGACAGGGCGGCGACGAATTTATCGTGCTGCTGCCAGATATGCGCGAGGCCGATCACGTGGAGCATGTGATCGCCAAGCTCACCGAAGCGGTCACGGCGCCCTATCAGGTGGCGGGGCACCACCTGGAGGTGGGGTTCAGCGTGGGCGTGGCCCTGTACCCCGACGACGGCGAGAGCACCGACGTGCTGCTGCAACACGCCGACGCCGCCATGTACCGCGCCAAGGCCGAGGGCCGGGGGCGCCACCGCTTCTTTTCCCGCGCGCTGCACCAGGCCATCCTGGCGCGTCAGAGCCTGCAGGCCGAACTGCGCCAGGCCTTTGAACGCCGGGAATTCTCGCTGGTGTACCAGCCCAAGGTGAACCTCTGGACCCGCGAGGTGCTGGGCGCCGAGGCCCTGCTGCGCTGGGTGCGCCCCGACGGCCGGGCGGTGTCGCCGCTGGACTTCATTCCCCTGGCCGAGGAAAGCGGCCTGATCGTGCCACTGGGCGCCTGGGTGCTGGAAACCGCCTGCCAGCAGAGCCGCGCCTGGACCCAGGCCTGCGGGCACAACGTGCCGGTGTCGGTGAACATCTCGCCGCTGCAATTTGCCGATCCCGGCTTTCTGGAGACGGTGCAGCGCTACCTGCAGGGGACCGGGCTCACGCCGGGCCTGCTGGAACTCGAACTCACCGAGAGCATGCTGATGGCCGACATTGAGCGGGTCCAGCAGACCCTGGGCGCGCTGCGCCACCTGGGCGTGTGCGTGTCCATTGACGACTTTGGCACCGGCTATTCCAGCCTCAGCTACCTGCGGGCCTTTCCGGTGAACACCCTGAAGATTGACCGCTCGTTTCTGAAAACGGTGCCGGACGATCCGCAGGCGGTGGCGGTGGTGGAGGCGGTGGTGGCGCTGGGCCGCAGCCTGAACCTGGGTGTGATTGCCGAGGGGGTCGAGACGCCCGAACAGGCGCGCAGCCTGCTGAACCTGGACTGCGCGGCCATGCAGGGCTACCTGTTTGGCCGCCCCATGCCGCCTGGCGAACTGCTGACGTGGCTGCGCGACTGGCACGCCCAGGGCGCCGAGGACCCGGAGCCCAGCCCCCTCAGGGAGTAGGGGCCAGCAGCGCCTCCTGGGCCAGCGCCCGGTAGGCCTGCACCTGCGCGGCCTGCCACGCGCCGTCATGGCCCAGTTCTTCGGCCAGCAGTTCGGCCACGCGGGGGGCGGCCTCCAGGCTGGCGCGGGCGTCCAGCAGCAGGGCGCGCAGGCGGCGCGAGAGCACATCCTCCACCGTGCGGGCCTGTTCCATGCGCGCGGCCCAGCGCACCTGGGCTTCCACGTAGGGCAGGGCCGGGTGCAGTTTCACAGCGGCGCCGGGCAGGGCCTGCACCCGCGCGGCGTCGGTGCCGTACACGCGCCAGGGCCCCGGCAGAGGCTCCGGCGTGGCGCCGTGCAGCTGCAGGCCCCGGGTCAGGCTCAGGCGCGCGGGTAGGCGTGCCAGTGCGGCGGCGCGGCTGACCGTGTCTTCGGCCATGTGGCGGTAGGTGGTCCACTTGCCGCCGGTCAGGGTCAGCAGTCCGCCCTCGCTGAGCTGCAGGGTGTGATCCCGCGAGAGGCTTTTGGTCTCGCCGCCGCCGGCCTTCACCAGCGGGCGCAGGCCCGCGAACACGCTCAGCACGTCGGCACGCGTAGGAGCCGGCGAGAGGTAGCGCGCGGCGGTCTCCAGGATGAACTCAATCTCTTCGGGCAGGGCGCGCGGTTCGGGGCTCACGCCGGGCACGGGCGTGTCGGTGGTGCCGATCACCACGCGGTCATGCCAGGGCACCGCAAACAGCACCCGGCCGTCGTCGGTGCGCGGCACCATCAGGGCGTGTTCGCCGGGCAGGAAGCGCCGGGGCACCACCACATGCACCCCCTGGCTGGGCGAGAGCAGCGCCGGGGCATCCGGGCGCTCCAGGCGCCGCACCTCGTCCACAAAGACCCCGGTGGCGTTCACCACCACCCGGGCGCGCACCTCGTGGGTCCCTCCGGTTTCCTCGTCACGAAAACGTGCGCCCACGACCTTGCCGCCCTCCTGCACCAGCCCCACCACGGGCGCGTGGTTCAGGGCCACGCCGCCAAAGTTCTCCAGGGTGCGCAGCAGGGTCACGGCCAGCCGGGCGTCGTCAAACTGGCCGTCGAAATACAGCACGCCGCCTTTCAGGTGGTTCTGGCGCAGGGTGGGAATGCCGCGCAGGGCCTCGCCCGTGCCCACCGGGCGGCTGGCGCGCAGGTTCAGACGCCCGGCCAGCAGGTCGTACAGCTTGAGGCCTATGCCATAAAACGGCGTGGCCCACCACTGGTAGGCGGCAATCAGAAAGCCCAGGTCGTGCACCAGATGGGGCGCGTTGCGCTTCAGCAGGCCGCGCTCGTATAGGGCTTCGCGCACCAGGGCCACGTTGCCCTGGGCCAGATACCGCACCCCGCCGTGAACCAGCTTGGTGGAGCGGCTGCTGGTGCCCTGGGCGTAGTCGCGCGCTTCGAGCAGCAGCACCCGGTAACCGCGCGTGGCGGCGTCCAGCGCGGTTCCCAGCCCCGAGGCGCCCCCGCCGATCACCAGCAGGTCCCACACGTGTTCGTTCAGGGCCGCGTGGAGGCTCGCGCGGCGGGCATCGTTGCCCGGCGTCATGCGCCCTCCTCCTCGGCCCAGGCGCGGCTGCGTTCCACGGCGCGGCGCCACTGCCTCAGGCGGCGCTCGCGCTCATCGGCGGCCAGGGTGGGCTCGAAGGAGCGGTCCACCTGCCACAGCGTTTCCAGCTCGGCTTCACTCTGCCAGTACCCCACCGCCAGCCCGGCCAGAAAGGCGGCGCCCAGCGCGGTGGTTTCGGTGACTTTCGGGCGGGTGACGGTCACGCCCAGCAGGTCGGCCTGCGCCTGCATCAGCAGGTTGTTGCGGCTGGCCCCGCCGTCCACCCGCAGCTCTGAAAGGGTCACGCCGCTGTCGCGCTCCATGGCGCCCAGCAGGTCGGCGGCCTGGAACGCCACGCTGTCCAGCGCCGCGCGGGCGAGGTGCGCGCGGGTGGCCCCGCGTGTGAGGCCCACCACGGTGCCCCGCGCGTAAGGGTCCCAGTACGGCGCGCCCAGGCCCACGAACGCGGGCACCAGATACACCCCGCCGCTGTCGGGCACGGCGGTTGCCAGGGCCTCAATCTCGGCGGCGTCGCGGATCAGGCCCAAGCCGTCGCGCAGCCACTGCACCACCGCGCCCGCCACGAACACCGAGCCCTCCAGCGCGTAGGTGCGCCCGTGCCCCCGGTCCCAGGCCACGGTGGTCAGCAGGCGGCTGGGGCTGTGCACCGCTTCAGGCCCGGTGTTCATCAGCATGAAACAACCGGTGCCATAGGTGTTCTTGGCCATGCCGGGCCGCAGGCACACTTGCCCGAAGGTGGCGGCCTGCTGGTCGCCGGCCATACCCGCAATCTTGACCCGCGCGCCCAGCAGGCCCGGCGCTGTTTCGCCGTACACCTCACTGCTGGGCCGCACCCCGGGCAGCAGGGCGCGCGGCACGCGCAGCAGCGCCAGCAACTCGTCGTCCCACTCGCCCGTGTGAATGTTCAGCAGCAGGGTGCGGCTGGCGTTCGAGACGTCTGTCAGGTGCGCCTCGCCGCCGGTCAGGCGGTAGAGCAGCCAGCTGTCCACCGTGCCGCAGGCCAGTTCGCCGCGTTCGGCCCGCGCGCGGGCGCCGGGCACATGGTCCAGCAGCCACGCCAGCTTGGTGCCGCTGAAGTAGGGGTCCAGCAGCAGGCCGGTTTTTTCGCGAATCAGGGCTTCGTGCCCGGCGGCGCGCAGGGCCTCGCACTCGGCGGCGGTGCGGCGGTCCTGCCACACGATGGCCGGGGCCAGGGGCTCGCCGCTGGCGCGGTCCCAGATCATCACCGTTTCACGCTGGTTGGTGATGCCAATGGCCGCCAGATCACCCGCGCGCAGCCCGGCGCCGGCCAGGGCTTCTTGCACCACGCCAATCTGGGTGCTCCAGATTTCGCGCGGGTCGTGTTCTACCCAGCCGGGGCGCGGAAAGTGCTGGGTGAATTCCTTCTGGGCCGAGTGGCGAATCTGGCCCTGCCGGTCAAAGACGATGGCGCGGCTGCTGGTCGTGCCCTGATCCAGGGCAAGAACGAACTGGGTCATGCGGCTCCTGTGACAGTTCTGATACGGCTTCCGAAAAATTCCGTAACGCCTTACGGAATTTTTTCGACCGGAGGGAGAAGGAAAAAGGACGGATTTCCGGGAATTGGGCTGGAACAGCGCCGAAGGCGGGGAACATCCAGTTCTTTCCTGGATGTTACGGAAATGGACGGAATCCGTACGAAAGGCGGGGCGGACAGCACAGGGCCCGATCACACCACCCCCTGAACAGGATGTCAATGCGAGTGAACATCTGTTCACCCGGGGGCCCGCTGCCGTATGCTGGCGGGCATGAGCGACGCGCACGATGTTCAGGCGGTGCGGGTGGCGCGGCTGTACTACCACCAGGGCCTGACCACTGGGGCCATTGCCCAGGAACTGGGGCTGTCGCGGCCCAAGGTCAGCCGCCTGCTGTCGCACGCGCGGCGCCGTGGATTGGTGGAAATCCGCATTCACGACCCCCAGGGCGCCCCGCAGGCCCTGGAGGCGCAACTGCGGGCCTACTACCCCTTTCTGAGCCCGCAGGTGGTGCCGGTGCCGCCCCAGAGCCCGGAGGCCGTGTGGCTGGAGCGGGTGGCGGTGGCCGCCGCGCGGGCGCTGAGCGATACCCTGCGCCCCGGGCAGGTGCTGGGGCTGGCCTGGGGCACCACCGTGAGCGCCGTGTCGCGCGCCCTGACCCCACGCCCCGTGCCAGAGCTGCAGATCGTGCAGCTGAACGGCAGTGCCAGCGCCCTGGATTTTCACGACGGCTTAGTGACCGACACCATGACCCGCTTTGCCCGCGCGTTCGGCGCGCGCACGTGGTTGTTTCCGGTGCCCACCTTTTTCGACGACCCCGCCACCCGGGCCGCCATGTGGCGTGAGCGCAGCGTGCGGCATGTGCTGGCGCTGCAGGAGCGTGCGGACGTGCTGCTGTACTCGGTGGGCTCGCCGGGCGCACAGGTGCCCAGCCATGTCTACGCCGCCGGCGCCCTGACCGACACTGACCGCCGCGAGATGCAGGCGCAGGAGGTGGCGGGCGACATCGCCACCGTCTTTTTCCGCGCGGATGGCACCTCGGCCGGGCTGCCCATCAACGCGCGCAGCAGTGGCCCGGACCTTGCCCTGATTCGCCGCGCGCCCCAGAGTCTGTGCGTGGTGAGCGGCCTGGGCAAGGTGGACGCCCTGCGCGCCGCCCTGGCCGGCGGGCTGCTGCGCACCCTGATCGTGGACGACCAGACCGCCCAGGCCCTGCTTCAGGAGTCAGGGGCGCGAATGAAGGAATTCTGACAGACGACTGAATCTACAGTGAAGCCCATGACGGGCCCTGCCGCAGACGATCACTTCACCCCGGCGGGCGAGCGCGCCGCCCAGGACATGCTGCGCCTGACCGAACTGGTGCTGGCCGCCCAGACCCTGGCGGCGGGCGTGACCCCCACCCTGGAAAAACTGGTGCGGGACACGGCGGCGCAGGGGTCGGCCTATTTTCAGCTGGAAAGCCGCGACCTGTCGTACCGGGTGCGCGCCGCCACGGGCGAGATGCCCGCCACGCCCGGGATGCAGGCCATTGCCGCCCACGGCCTGCCCGCCGAGACGCCTTTGTTGCAGGCTCTGGCCACCACCCGCCAGCCTCTGTTTTTCGACGACACCCGGAGCCGCCATGAGACGGCGGGCTTCCCCGAACTGGGGGTCGCCAGCGTGGCCGCTGCGCCCGTGCGGGCCAGCGACGGCCGCCTGCTGGGCGCTTTTCTGATGCACACCCTGGGCCCGCACTGCTGGCAGCCGGCCGAAGTGGCGCTGTTTACCCTGGTGTCCGGTACGGTGGCGGCGCTCTCCGGGCGGCTGGCGGCCGAGGAGGATGCCCGCCAGGCCCGCGAAGCCGCGCTGCGCGCCCTGGGCCTGATGCTGGAGGCGCGCGACGGCGAAACCCACGGCCACACCGACCGGGTGACCCGGCTGGCCCTGCGCGCCGGACAGGTGCTGGGCTGGGACCCGGACCACCTGGAGGCGCTGCGCTGGGGGGCCTATCTGCACGACATTGGCAAGATCGCCATTCCCGACGCAGTGCTGCTGAAGCCTGGCCGCCTGACCGAAGAGGAATGGATCACCATGCGCTCGCACGTGGAGGCCGGCGAACGCTTTGCCCGCGCCCTGGCCTTTCTGCCCCCGCTGGCCCTGAACGTGATTCAGGACCACCACGAGCACTGGAGCGGGCGCGGCTATCCTGCCGGCAAGCAGGCCGAGGGCATCAGCGTGGAGGGGCGCCTGTTTGCCCTGTGCGACGTGTACGACGCCCTGACCAGCGAGCGCCCGTACAAGCGCGCCTGGACCCACGAAGCCGCCGTGGCCGAGCTGCGTGCCCAGGCCGGGCAGCAATTCGATCCCCAGCTCGTGGAAGTGGTGATTCAGGCCGCCGAGGAGCGGGGCGATTCCCTGCTGGCATGAGGCTGGGGCGGGTTGAAGAAGCGCAGCACGAAGGGGCGCTGACGTGGCCTGCTGGTGGGGGTCGGATAAGGGCGCCCTTGAACGATCCTGGCGCCGTCAGCTCTGGCGGCCTCACAGCGGTCTTCCGTTCCGCCCAGGGGAGGAACGCGCTCCCTCAACGCCACGCCAACCGCTCTCTGTCGCGGTCACTCGCGCCGCTCGCCCCCTTTGACCTGAAGGTGAACCCTTCAGATCAGAGGGTTGCCGCCCTCACGCGTTAAAAGTGCTGAGGGTTCAGGCCTGGGGCGATTTTAGGTTCAGGTCGTGGCGCCCGACACATCCATTCCTGCCTGATGCCCGAGACCACCGCCGATCTCCATGCCTGCAGCGGATTTCGGCCTCTTCTCCCCTCAGCCCAGGTGCCGCTCAGCGTAGCGGGCTGCGGCCTGGGCGTGGTCTCGCTGCTGCACCGACACGCCGGGCAGCGCGCGCCCCAAGGCGGCGGTGAACAGCGGGGAGATGCGCAGCGCCCCCCCCGTGGCGGTGACGGGCAGCGGCGCCGTGCGGGCCTGCACCCGCCGCGCCAGTGCAGCCAGGGCCTGCGCCGCGTCCTGCAAGAGGGCCTGGGCCACGGGGTCCCCGGCGTCGGCGGCGCGGCCCACGGCAGGCGCCAGACGCGCCACTGCACCCGCCCCCGGCCCCGCGTAGGCAAAGGCCCGCAGCGTGTCCCAGTCCAGGCCGCCCGTCACCGCCGCGACTTCCCGGGCCAGCGGCGAATCGGGAACCTCGCCCGTGTCCAGCTGGTCCGTGAGGGCCCGCAGCGCCGCGCGCCCCAGGCTGAAGCCGGCGCCGTCGTCGCCAATCAGAAAGCCCCGGCCCCCCGCGCGCACAATCTGGCCGTCCCGTGTGACGTGGTAGGCCACGCTGCCGGTGCCCGCGTACAGCAGCACCCCTGCCCCCGGCGCGAGGTGCGCGCGGTAGGCGAGGTCCAGGTCGCTCTCCACACTTAGGGCGTGGCGCCCCACCCCCAGGGCCTGCGCCAGCGTATCGGCCACGGCTTCGGCGGCGGCGGTGCCCCGGCTTAAGCCAGGAAGCCCCGCGTGCACCGCGCTGGGCTGGCCGGGCAGGGCGCCCTGCAGGGCCTGCAGGCTGGCCGGGCCCTGGGGGGTGTGCAGCAAAGGCGCTGTCAGCGGCGGCGCCTGCCCGGCCGCCACGGGCACCCCCGCGCGGCACAGGGCCCATTTTGTGGCGCTGCCCCCAGCGTCCAGGCCCAGGGTCAGGGTCAAACGGGCCACCATCTGCCAGCAGTCATGCGCCCATTCTGACAGCGGCGGCGCCCGGAAGACGGGCAAGGGTCGGCACCACCCGGCTGAGAGGAGCGATGCGGCACGCTGACTCTCCTGGCCGGGGGAAGTGGTTGAAGGAAAAAAGGGGCGGTTATGGGTGTTGCGGGTGGGCAACCTGGGAGGTGGCCTGGGCTGCATCTGCCGCTGGGCAGGCCTGGAGGCAGAACCTCAAGCCCCTTCAATGCCATTGGGACGGATGAGGTGGGTGTCCGGCACGGACAGCGGCGCTGGCGGCATTGAAGGGCTCTCGTTCGGCCCCTGGGTCGAACGGGCCGCCCTGAGGCCAACAGTCTGCGCACAAGTCGGCGGGCTGGGGGGCCTGAAGGGGTTGCCTCTGGGCCGCAAGGTGGACTGCACGGCCTGATCACGGCCTGATCACGGCGCCTGTGGATGCTGTGAGGTGCATCCACAGAGGCACCCCACCGACAGGCCGCTGCCCCAGATCCGCAGCGCGCGCTGTCCGCCGATGCCCCCGGGTGTGGCCGAAGTCCGCTTTCTGTCCTCTTGCGGCTCTTTTCCCTGGTTCCGGCGTCCGTGTCGCCCTGCTCTGCGCCGCTTCTGGCGGCCCGTTCCCCTTTCCACCGGAGGTATTGAGATGTCCCTGCGCCGCTCCCTTTTCTCCCACACTGGTGCCCGCGTGGCCTGCCTGGGTGCCGCCCTGTTGCTGGGCCAGGATGCCGCCGCCGACGCGGTGGAATCCGCCACGCTGGCCGCTTACTTGGGCCAGCCGGTGCCCTCTCTGGGCGGCCTGCTGGAGCCCATTCCCACCTGGGGTTGTGGGGGCCCCACCCCACCGCTGAGCATCCTGTCCATTCATTTCAACTGGCACTGCACCTTCGACGCCACCATCAACCCTGGCCTGGGCAGCTTTCCCAACGATGGGAACCGCTTTTTTGGCTTTCACCGGCAGTTCCTGTACGCCTACAACATGTACCGGCAGTCGCAGGGGCGCCCCTTCATTCAAACCTGGATGCCGTCGGCCGGGGCCAGCATGCCGCTGGGTCACGCGGCGCGCCCGGATCTGGCTGCCTGCACCAACTGCACCCCGTTGCCCGCCAACTTCCGGCTGCCGGCAGCGGGCGGCACCCTGAATCCGGCCACCACCACGCTGGAGGACTACGGCAGTTCGCTGGTGCCGTGGCACAACAACACGCACGTGGCGATGGCGCAGGCGGGGGGAAACCCGGGCAACACCTGCTTCGACTCCACCAGTCCGCTGCACTTCCGCGACATCATGTGCGTTACCACCGCGCCGCGCGACCCCATGTTCTTCCGCTTTCACAACTTCGTGAACGACCTGCAGGACGAACTGCTGACTTTTCAGGACACTGACGTGATGATCGTGTTCGACAAGTCGGGCAGCATGACCCTGCCCAACGGCACGGGCAGCGACAACCGCCTGAACAGCGCCAAGAACGCCGCCCGCCTGTTTGCCGACCTGCTGCGCGACAGTTCCAACCACCGCGTGGGCCTGGTCAGTTTTTCCAGCGCCGCTGCCGCCAGCCCGGAACTGCCCCTGACCATCGCCAGCAGCGCCCCGGCCGCCATGAACACAGCCCTGACCAGCGTGAATGCGGGCGGCGCCACCAGCATCGGCGGCGGCCTGCGCGCGGGCGTGACGGCCCTGAACGCCAGCAGCAACCCGAATAAGGCCATCTTGCTGCTGACCGACGGCGTGGAAAACACCGCCCCCATGATTGCGGAGGTGCAGGGCCGGGCCCCAAATCAGCTGCGCGACACGCACCTGTGCGCCGTGGGGTTTGGCACCCCCGGCAGCCTGGACGGCCCGAAACTGCGCGACCTCGCCGAGCGGCAGGGCGGCGCTTACAGGGCCGACGCCGATCCGCTGACCCTAAACAAGTATTTCGTGGAGTGCTTCGCGGATATCTTCGACACCTTCGTGGGTAAGGACCCCATTGGGGTGCTGCGGGCCGGTGCCCACGCCAGCGCGCCCACCGTGCATGTGGCCAGCAGCGACACCGAAGTGGTGTTCGTGCTGTCCTGGGAACAAAACCTGCCCAAGGGGACATTGCGCTTGGCTGTGACCACGCCTACAGGTGCGCCGCTGAACCTGAATGACGCCAACGTGGAAAGCCGCTTTGGGGCCACCTACCACATCGTGCGCGTGAAACTGCCTTACGGCACGCAGCGCGATGGCCGCTGGACCGCCCGCGCGGTGCGGCCTTTGCGCTCGTTCCTGAATGGCTTTGCGCCCGGGGCCTTCAAAACCCCGGCCATTGGCACGGCCATCGTGGGACAGCAACTCGCACAGCTGTGTGAACCCGGCGCCTGCAACCGCGTGCTGTACTACGAGGATTTCACCTTTAGCCCCATGCACGGTGCCAACGACGGTGCATATTACCAGGCTCTGCTGGCCGCAAAACTGGGGCGGCACCTGGGCACGGTCGAGCGTGTCTCGGACCCCAAACGCTTTGCGGCGGCCCTGGCCGAAGGGCGCTACGACCTGATCGTGAGCAGCACCAGCACCGCCGAGGGGCGCCAGCCGTACGACGATGTGCTTGCCAAGCTGGCCTGCGCTGAGCGGGGCCCCAAGCTGATCGTGACCGACCTGCGCAAGGAGGGCAATGAAAGCCTGCTGCGCTGCCTGGGCGCCCAGGCCACCGGCGAGCGCGACTTTGACGTGATCAGGGGCGACGGTCAGGTGCTCACCGGCAGCGCGGGCCTGAGCATGCCGGGCCACGCCGGCATGGGGGGCGCTCACCACCACGGCGCCTTCAGTGCGGCGTATAAGCCCACTGGCGCCGCTGGGACCAGTGTGGCCGCCCGGTCCCCGGGAAGTGGCGCGGCCATTCTGGCGCGGACGGTCACCTCACCCAATGTCCCCGTCACCGACCAGCGCTTCTTTATCGAGTCGCTCGCCAGCGGCAGCGCCCGCGTGCGGCCCCACACCTATATCAGCCCCAATTACACCGGAGAGCGGCTGCACCCCACCTTCCACATCCCCGAGATCTACATTCCAGTGGGCGGCTTCGATAAGGTCACGGCCAGGGTGGAGGTCACGCGGCCCCTGCAGAGCCAGAGCGCGGTGCTGGCCCGCACCGGCAACCAGGAGGTCAGCAAACGCGAGGGCGACACCCTGAACGTGCGCCAGACGGCCGACCTGCGCGCCAACCCCAAACAGAGCAGCGGCTTTCTGAAGACCGAAACCCTGACCTTCCCCCTGAATGACGACGGCAAGGACGGCGACACCAGCGCGGGCGACCGTTACTGGGAGGTGGCCCTGCCGCCCGAAGTCAGCCGGTTTGACGGCGAATACACCCTGCATGCCTACTTCACCATCTGCCAGGGCACGCTGTGCTTCGAGCGCGAGGCCCAGCACACCGTGGTCGTGGACGCCAAGCCCGATCCCAGGGCCAGCAAGGTGGAGCGGGTGCAAACGCCCAACACGGCGCCCGGCCTCGCCACGGTGCGCTACACCCCGCTGAATGCCGAGGGGCTTCCCCTGGGCCCGGACCGCCAGTCCCTGCTGCGCTTTGAAGGCAGCAAGGGTGTAACGGTGCAGCGCGTGACCAGTCTGAACGCCCAGGGCACCTACGAGATCACCGCCCGCTACGACCCGAACAACACCAACCCGTCGCTGGTGGTGACGCCCTTTGGCCGCCCCCAGGAGAGGCTGGAAATCCCCTTGAGGTGAGCCCGTTTCTGAGGAGGTCCGTGACTGGGTGCGGACTTCTCAAAAGGACCACCCTGGCTGTGGAGAGGGTTCCTTTTGAGGGCGGTGGGTGCCGCTGGAGAGAACTTTCCGGCTCTGCTCTGAATGTTCGGGAAATGCACGGCGCCCGGAGAGAACAAGGGGCGAACACTTTTCAAATCTGTCGGGGAGGGGCAGGTGCGAAAACGTCGTTTGGGCCGCCGAGCCTGTTTATCCCCCTGGGCGGCGCCGCTCTGCGAGTCCTTGGCAAAGGGGGCGTGGTCAAAATGCCGTGTTGCTCCTTGCGCGGGCCGCTGAAAGGGTCCGCACCGTTGATAGAAGGAGTCCGCACGAGTGGGCCGCGAGGTCAGGCCAGCATTCTTCCGACCCTCTCCCCTTGCGAGACGCAAAGAATGGTGTCGCCCAGAGGGCCTCGCGCAGCGAGGGATGAGGAGTCTCTCCAGCCTAGTCGCTGACCTGAAAGGCGCGGCTGGTGCCAGAGAATGGCCTAATCCAGCCCACCAGCGGGGCCTTCCAGTCGCCGTGGTGAACGATGCGGTACGTGCCGCCCGGCGTGCCAGCGGGAATGGTCCAGCGAATCACCGCCCTGGACTGGTCAAACACCAGGCGCTCCCAGCGGTAGGTGGTGGCCCAGTCGCCGTCATCGGCCACGGTGGTCCAGGTGCCGGGCGCCGTCTGCCGCTGCACCTCCAGAAAGGTCTGCTCGCTGCGCAGATTGTTCTTGGGGTGGCCGGTGTAGAACTCCACCTGCACGGTCTCGCCTGGGCGGTACGCGGCGCTCGCGTCGCGCAGCACGTCCCCGAACCGCCGGCCCAGGGGCACGCCGTCTTGCACCACGCCCGTCTGAAAATTCAGCTGTTCGCCCCGCAGATCGCGGGGCCGCACGGTGCGCCCGGCGGGTTCGCCGCGCCGCAGCAAGTCGGCCATGCGCGCCGTTTCCTGCTGAAAAGCGGGCAGCGTCCAGCGGCCAAAGTGGGTGCTGGCGCCCTCGTAGGCCTGCTCGTCGTATTCCTCGGGGGTGGTGACATAGCCGGCGTAGGCGTTAGCGTAGCCCACGGCCAGGACGTCGTCCAGGGGCACGCCCAGGCGCGCGGCCACCGTGCGGCGCAGGCGCAGGCCGCTGTTCACCGTCAGTTCGGCGGGCAGGGCGATCAGGTGCAGCTGGCCCACCTTCACCAGTTGCACCGGCAGCACCTCGGGCGACCACGGGTAGGGCCGCGTGGTGCCGTTGGCAATGAGGATCTCCTTGGGGGCCTGGCAGGCGCGCAGTTCCGGCGACACCTGAAACAGGGTGCTGCCCAGCGCGGCGAACAGCGGGTTGCGTTCGCCCTCCTGAATCCAGCTGATGCCGGGGCCGTCCTCGGTGCTGCCGGCGGCAAAGCTGGTGCCCAGCGCGGCTGGACAGGTGGTGCGCGCCGGCCCGCCCGTGAATTCCGGGGTGACTGTCAGGCGGCTGAAATCCACGTATTCCAGCCGGGCGTCTATCCGGCCGCGCAGCGGCGTGTCCAGCGGGGCGCGCAGGGCGGCGTCCAGTTGCCGCTGCCCGATCTGGCGCACGTTTTCCAGCGGGTCCTCGGTGGGGCCGCTGCCGGGGCGCAGGTTGAGGTTCGGCGACATGTCGCCCGCATTGGTCTGGGCAAAGGCGGCCACGAAGCCGCGCCCAGAGCGGTAATTGACCCCCTCGCGCAGCCGCTCCCAGGCATAGGCGGCGTAGCCCTTGTTGTCGCCGCTGATCAGGGTATTGGCATTGGTGAGGCTGGTGCCGTGCGTGGCAAAAAAGGTCAGGGCCGCGAAGTCCTGGCCCCCCCGCCCAAAGCGCAGGGTGGTCACGGCCGGGTCAATCGCCCCCGGAAAGGCCGCGCGGTCGGCGGCGGGGTTACGCAGAAACGCGCTCAGGCTGCGGTTCACGCTGGCGTTTTGCAGGGTGGTGCGGCCCAGCCGCACCTCGGCCGGGGCGGCGCTGGCATGCGCGCGTTCGGCCGCCCGCACGATCCCTGCCACGGTGGCCTCGAAGGTGCGCGCCTGGAACCCCAGAATCGTGATGTTGTACAGCGCGTAGTGCGAGAAGCCGCCCGGTCCCGAATGGGTGTGCGTGGCCGTGAGCAGCACGTTGTCTTCGGTGTAGATGTTGCCGTAGCGGGCGCGCAGTTCTTCCAGCACCCGGGTATGCACCGCCTGCGTGATGATGCCCAGGTCCGCCACGACCAGCAGGGCGCGCGAGCCGCTGGCGCCGTCAGCGATCACAAAGGCGCGGGCCCGCTGCCGCTGGTGAATGCCAGTGGCGCGCTGGCCAGTCTGCGCGTAACCGAACATGCCCATCTCGGCCGCCTCGCCCGTGATATCGGCAAAGCCCGCGCCCACGGTATACCCGTCACCCTGGGCCTGCAGCAGGGGGGCGGCGGGCGGCGGCGCCCCGCAGGCGGTCAGCAGCGCCCCGGTCAACAGGGCAAGGGTAAGGCGGGTGGCGGGCCGGTGGTGCGGAACGGGGAACAGCTTCATGGCGACCTCCTGGCGCGGGCGGGGTGAGGACGGGAGGAAGGAAGAACGCTAGCCCAGCAGCCGGGCCAGATAGGGGGTCACGAAGCGGCCGTCCGGGTCCAGTACGGCGCGCGCCGCCTGAAAGTCGGCCCAGCCGGGATAGAGGCGGCTCAGCTCGGCGGCGCTCAGGCCATGCATCTTGCCCCAGTGGGGCCGCCCGCCGTGCGCGCGGAAAATGGCCTCGGCATCGGCGAAGTAGCGGTCGTGGGGCACGCCCTGGAAGGTGTGTACTGCAATAAAGGCCACGTCGCCGCCCGACGCTGGGCTCAGGAGCAGGTCGTCGCCGCGCACAAAGCGCACCTCCACCGGAAAGTTCACAGGGTACGCCCAGCGCGCAAACGCGGCGCGCAGGTCGCGCACGGCGCTGGCGGCGGCGGCCACGGGCACGGCGTATTCCATCTCGCGGAAGCGCATGAGGCGGGCGCTGCGAAACACCCGGTGCGCCGCCCCCACCCGGTCCTGAGGTGTGATCGCCAGGGCGGTGGCGCGGCACACGGCCGGCGTGGCACGTGGCCAGCGGCGGCTGGTGGCACTCAGCAGCCACAGCGCGCCGTTTTCCAGCAGCAGTTCGTTCAGGGCGCCCCGCGCGCCGCGTTCATGGGCCATGTCCAGCGGCACCTCGTGGGTCCACTTGGCCTGCACGGTGTCGGTGTGCGGCACCCAGAAGAACTCAAAGTGGCGGCGGCTGCGCGCGTATTCGGGCAGCAGCGCCAGCATGTCGCTTAAGCGTGCGGGGCGCACGGCGCAGTGCAGGGCGTAGGCGGGGCGCACCCGCAGCGTCACGTGCGTCAGGACCCCTAAGGCGCCCAGGGCCAGGGCCGCCGCGCGCCGCCGCTCGTCGCCGGGGGGTACGGTCACCACCGCGCCGCGTCCGTCCACCAGCGTCAGCGCCTGCACCTGCGTGGACAGCGAGCCCAGCCCCAGCCCGGTGCCGTGCGTGCCGGTGCTGACCGCGCCCGCCACGCTCTGGGTGTCAATGTCACCCAGGTTCTCCAGGGCCCAGCCACGGGCGTGCAGCGCGTCGCCCAGCACGCCCAGCCGGGTGCCGGCGCGCACGGTCACGGTGCCGGCCGCCGCGTCCAGGCTCTCAATGCCGCTGAAGGCGTCCAGGCTCAGCAGGACGTCGTCCGTGGCCGCCAGCGGGGTAAACGAGTGGCCTGCACCCACGGCGCGCACCTTCAGGCCATGCTGGGCCGCGCGCCGCACCACTGCCGCGACCTCCTCCACGGTGGTGGGCCGCTCCACGCGGACGGGCGTGGCCTGGACGGTCCCGCTCCAGTTGGTCCAGCGGGTACGGGTGGGAAGCGGCGCCGTCATCCGAAGGCCTGCCCCTGCCCACGGTAGGTGGGCAGCACGCCCACCTCCCGCCCACCCTGAACGGCATGCAGGGCTGGAAAGTGCGCACACAGCTCGCCGGCCTTGGCGTGCCGGAAAAACACCAGATCACCCACGCGTAGCGTCACGCCCGGCGGCACGCGCAGCGGCGTCTGCACCTCGCCCGCGCCTTCCAGGGGCAGCAGGCGCAGGCCCAGGGGCAACGCGGGTTGCGGCAGCCGGTCAGGCCCACTGGCCCCGGAGGCCACGTAGCCGCCGCCCTGGCAGGTGGCCACCCCAGGGACCGGCAGCCGCGTGACCGTCAGGGCAAAGCCCGCAGCGGGTGCGTGGCGAAAGGCGCGGTAGTGGTCAAACAGGGCCGGCGCATACAGCCCCGAGCCCACCGTGACCTCAGTGACCACATCCTCGGCGGCGGTGGTTTCCAGGCTGCCGGTGCCGCCGCCATTCACAAAGTCCAGGCGGTGGCCCACGGCGCGCAGGGCCTGCACCGCCTCGGCGCGGCGCCGGGCGATGTCCGGCACGGCCCGGCGCCGCAGGGCGCGCACAGCAGCCCCGCGCATCCCCGGCGCGGCGTCTCCCACGCCCGCCACCTGCGCTTCATAGCCCATCAGGCCCGATAGGCGCAGGTGCGGCGAATCCGCCACCCGCCCGGCCAGCCGCACCACGTCGTGCACGGTGCGCAGCGGCGAGCGGTACACCCCGAAGCGCAGCCCCGGGTACGTCTGCGAGAGGTCCAGGTCCAGGCACACGTTCAGCGTGGTCTGGGCGGCCCGCGCGGCGGCTTCCAGTGGGGGCAGGTGGGCCTCGCTGTCCACCATCACGCACACGCGCGTGCCGGCCACTGCTGCCCCGGCCAGGTCCCGCAGGGCGGGCGCGTCGGTGGTGGGATAGGCCAGCAGCAGATCGTCGAATCCTTCGCGGGCCAGAAAGGCGGCCTCGCGCGGGTCGTAGCACATCAGCCCGGCGTACTGGGGGTCACTGGCCAGCACCCGGCGCAGCAGGTCAGTGCAGCGCAGCGACTTCGTAGCGATCCGCACGCGCTGGCCAGCGGCGCGCGCCCGCAGCGCCCGGGCATTGGCATCAAAGGCGTCCAGGTCCACGTAGGCAAAGGGGCCCGCGCGGCCCGCGAAAGCGGTGCGGTACGCCTGCAGGCGCGTGGCGGGACTGGGTGCGGTCCAGTGTGGCGGCTCGGCGGGATCGCGAAAACGAAGAGGGGTCATGCGCCTCCTTGCCCATCTGGGAGTGGTGTGGTCGTTTCGAGCGTACCCGGTGGCTGGCGCTGGTGGGTGAAAACGGTGGAGAGGAGAGCCAGGGGAAGCGGTTCAAGTCGGGTCCTCACCCAGGTCGGCCCTCCACTGCGTTGTTTAAGAGCATTGGTCACTTCAACCACGCAGACGGGGTTCAAAGACCTCGTTGCCGGGCCCGAGAAGCATGGCATTAGCAAAGCCCGCAGACCTGCGGAGGCTTGCAGCGGTGAACCGCTTTGACCAATGGTGGGGACGGTTTCAAAATTACGTAGAAGTTGCTTGACAAGCACGCTGTTTTTACCCCCTTCCTTTGCGGATGATTTGCAGTGCGCCGCAGAGGTTGGGACTTGGAGGGCCGCGCAGACGCGGGGGTGACGGGGCTGACGCCCAAGACGACGTTCTTGTGACTGCTACTTGCAGCACTCGAAAACTGTCGGAATCACGATTTGACGTGGATGCCGTGCAAAGCCGGCACAACGGTGACATAGAAGGCCCGTCTTGACTGCTGCCCAAAATGGGCAATTCATCAGCAAGACGTGTGATCAGTCCCATGAGGGCTCATCTTCTTTTGCTGGGTCTGACCATCCTTGTGCTGGGCGCCGTTGGTTGGGCTCTCTGGCCGTCACCCGCCATCCCATTGCAGATGCTCAGCGAGCGGGCGCCTATTCCTCGGGTCGATTCTTTCGGCAGCCCCCATGCCGCCGAGCTGACCCTGACGCCGTTGCCTTCACCCGCACGCCTGACATTGGCCCTTCGTGTTCACAACCAGGATCAGCAGCCTGTTGAACAGGTGATCGGGGCCAGGGACTTCCGCTACGCCATCCTTGACGTTCAGACCGGCCACACGGTGATGAACACCCGTGACGACGAGTTCGGCTTGCTGGCGGGGTTGAGGATGTTCGTTCCGCCCGGAGAATGGGCGCCAGTCGCCAGCACCGTGCTTCCGCTGACAGGCCCGCCCGACCGCGCCCTGGCCCCAGGTCGTTATGTGGCCTTTGGAGCGCTCAGAACCGATAGTGGCGTCATTGTCGCCCAGCCTCTGCCCTTTCAGTTGACCCGGCAAGGGAAGCTGGTACTTATACGGCTGTCAGGGCAGTCGAAGTGACGTTTCCATAGTTTGCCAGCCGCTGTGAGCGCATCTCTGAGCGCCCAATTCAAAACCGCCCTGGCGTTGGGCTCAGGGCGGCTGTGGGCCAAGGAAGGGAATGACGGATGGAGCGGGCCTTGCTGGCCCTTAGCCCATATCCGGCACGTCGTCCCACTCCAGCGTGAGGGTCGCAAAGGGCGTTACCCGCAGCTCCTGCACGGCCGCGCGCAGTTCCTGCAGGGTGCGGGCCACAGCACTCTGATCGGTGTGCAGCGGGGCGTCGTCCTGTGAGCGGCGAAACAGGCGGCCCAGCCCCGACGTGGCCCGGGGCGCGGGGGCGCGCGCCGCGCTGTCAATGGCGGCGGCCAGGGCCATCGTGGCGCTGCCAATGCGCGGCGGCTCGCCCAGGGATTCCAGTTGCAGTTCCAGCACCTGGTTGTCGCGCACCAGCAGGTCTACCGGGGTAGGGTCGGCGCCCAGCGGCGCGGCGCAGCGGGCCTGCAAGTGCTGCTGGTGGCGCAGTTCGGCTTTCAGACCCAGGGTGGCGCTGGGCCGCAGCAGGCGGTCACCATTCAGCACCATAGGGTTCACCGGATCATCTTTCAGAATCAGGATACGCAGGCGCGCGCCAGAGCCCTTGTGGGCGTGCAGCACGGTCAGCGACTGCCCCAGGCGGTACAGGTGCTCGTCGTTGTGCAGGAGGGCCGGGCAGGCGTCGGCCAAGCTGGACGCCCCGTAGTGGGCGGAAGAAGAGGAGGCCGGCACCACCTGTGTCATGCCCCCAGCTTACCCCCTGGGTCGCACAGCTTTCTTTCAAAGTTCTGTCACGGGGCTGGCGGCGCTGGGCCGCTGGGGCAGCAGGGTGGCCAGCGGCTGCGGCCGGGCAATGTAGTAGCCCTGGGCGTAGGTGCACTGCAGGTCGCGCAGACGCTGCAGCATGTCCTCGTCTTCCACACCCTCGGCCACCACGCTCAGGCCCAGATCGGCGGCGAGGCGAATGGAGCCGTGCAGCAGGGCGGCGCGCTGGGTGCCGTCCAGGGACGCGCGCAGAAACGAGCGGTCCAGCTTGACCACGTCCAGCGGCAGTTCGGTCAGTACGCCCAGGCTGGAATGGCCGCTGCCAAAGTCGTCCAGGGCGATGCGCACGCCCGCTTCGCGCAGGTGGTGCAGGTGGGTACAGGCCAGCGACACGTTCTGCATGACCGTGGATTCGGTGACCTCCAGGGTCAGCAGTTCGGCCGGGGCCTGCAGGGTTTCCAGCACCGACAGCACCCGCGCGGCAAAGTCCGGCATTAGCAGCTGCACCGGGCTCACGTTCACGTTCACGCGCGCCTGCGGCCACACGGCGCGGGCCTGCAGCACCTCGCGCACGGCTGCCCGCAGCGCCCAGTCGCCCAGCGCGTAGATCTGGCCGCTGCGCTCGGCAATGGGCACGAAAGTGGCGGGCGAGACCGGGCCGTACACCGGATGGGTCCAGCGCAGCAGGGCTTCCACGCTCACCCAGGCGCCAGTGGTGACCTCCATCACGGGCTGGTAAGCCAGGAACAGTTCGCCCCGGGCGGCGGCCCCCGGCAACTGCGTTTCCAGCAGGTGCGCTTCCTGGCTGCGCTGCAGCAGCGTTTCGGTAAACAGGCCCAGGGGCTCGTGGTGGTCCAGCGCGTGCTGCAGGGCAATGCCTGCGTGGCGCAGCAGCGTCTGGGCGGCCAGTCCACCGGGGGCCTCGGCGTACCCGGCGGTGAGTTTCACCATCACCTCGCCTTCGGTCAGCCGGAAAGGCTGCTCCAGTTGCGACAGCAGCGCCGATGGGTCCAGGCCCTGCGGCGCGCGGGTGACCAGCGCCATGGTGGTCGTGGACAGCCGCGCACTCAGGTGCTCGGGCCCGGCGGCGCGCAGGCGGGCGGCCAGGGCGGCAATCAGCGTGTCCACAAAATGCTCGCCGTACAGCCCGGTCCATTCCTGTAAGCGGGGCAGTTCCACCACCAGGGCGCCGCGCACCGTCTGGTCGCCGTCCAGCCGTTCCAGCAGCCCCGCCAGGGTGTAGGCGCCGGTCAGTTCGTCGTGCTGCGCGCGCTGGCGCAGCTGCGCTTCCCGGGCCTGCAGGTGATCCAGCAGTTCGTTGATGGTGCCCGCCAGCAGGCCCAGTTCGGTGCGGTCGCGGCCGTCCAGGCGGTGCGCCGGGTTGTGGGCAATCTGCTGCACGTCGCGTTTGTAGCCTTCCACCACGTTCAGCACGCGGCGGTTTAAAAACAACAGCAGCCCTGTGGCAGTCAGCAGCCCCGCCAGAATGACCGCCAGGCGCAGCTGCTGCGTGGTGGCTGCCCCCGCCTGCGACACGGCGCGGGGCTGGCTGACCTCCAGGACCAGTTGCGGGGGCCCGCTGGGGGGCTGCAGGGCCAGCCGGGCCCGGCCCTCGTCGGGCCCAAACACGTAGGTGGTGGCCGGGGGCGGGGTCGGGCTCAGGCGCGCGCCAAAGGCCCGCTGGTTGTACATCAGGCTGCTCAGCACTTCGGGGGTCAGTTCGCGGGCCAGCAGCATCACGCCGCCCTGCCCCTGGCCGTCGTCGCGGGTAATGACCCGCGCGGCCACCACCACTGGGCGGCCCCCCAGCGCCACCACGCCGCTGCTGCCCCCCGGCGGCAGGCGCTGGGGCAGCTGGGCAAACAGCGCGCGCAGCACCTGCGGGGCGGGCGTCACCTGTTCGCCGCGCAGGGTGGCGGCTGACAGCACACGGCCGTCCGGGGCCTGAATGCCCCAGTAATCCACCCGCCCACCTTTAAAGGTGCCGGGCACCAGATTGGCCGCCAGGTAACCCGGGTTGCGCCCGGCCGCGTACTCAAAGGTCTCGGTCCAGAGGCTGAAATTCAGCACGAACAGCCCGACGCGGTCCTGCTCGGCCCGCAGGTTGGCTTCGGCAATTTCGGCGGCCTGCCGCAGCTGCGCGCGCTCAATCTGCGCGAAGCGGTCGTTCATGACCCCAGGAATCACCACCAGGGCGCTGATGCCCAGGGGCACGAACAGGGCCAGCAGCAGCGCCAGCACCTGCAGCCGCAGGGATTGGGGGCTGGGGGGCGGCGCCAGCGGGGGCAGGGCGGGGCGACTCATGAGGACAGGGAGGCTGCGCGGGCAGGCAGGGGGCGAACCACGGAAGGGAAGCACCGTCCTTTGGGCGTGCCCGGGGCCGGGCACCGCTGTAGAGCGAGGGTGGGGAAGCCGGGGGCAGGTGCAACAGCCGTGGTCCCCGCACCACCAGGAGAAGACGACGAGCAAGACGACAGAGCCGGGTGAAGAAACACGGTTATGGTGCCGCGCCTCCGGCCGAGCTAGGTGAGGAGCATGAGCACCGGGCTTTAGGCATGGGAGGCGCCCCCTGGCCTGCGGCTCACCACCCCCTCCTGCGGTGGGCGTTCCTAGCGCACCGGCGGGGGCGAGTCCAGCAGTGCCTGCAATGGCCCGCTGTCGGGCAGGGCGGCGCTGGGCGCGGCAATCCGCACGCCGTCGCGCCCGGATTGCTTCACCCGGTACAGGGCTTCATCGGCCTGCCACAGGGTGCGGGTGCTGGACCACGGCCCAAATGAGGCCCCACCAATCGAGACGGTCACGCCCCCCAGTGGCGGAGCGAAGCGCAGGGTGGTCACGGCTTCGCGCAGCCGCTGGGCAATCTGGGGCAGCTGCTCGGCGGGCACCCGGCGCAGAATTACGGCGAATTCCTCGCCGCCGTAGCGGTAGGCGCGGTCACGCCCGCGCAGGGTATCGGCCAGCACCCGGCCCACCGCCGCCAGCACCTCGTCGCCCACCGGGTGCCCGAATTCATCGTTCACGCGCTTGAAATGGTCCAGGTCAATCAGCAGCAGGGCGTCCCCGGGGGCGGTCAGGGGCAGGTCCTGCTCAAACTGGCGGCGGTTGGGCAGGCCACACAGGGCGTCTTGCAGCGCCTGCAGCCGGAACTGGTCGGTGCTTTGCAGCAGGGCCACGCGGCTGGTGATCATGACCGCCACCGCCCAGAACCCCAGGATGTTGAAGGCCAGCGCGGGCAGGTACACCCGCAGCAGGGTTTCAGAGTCGCCCAGCAGCCACAGCGGCAGTTCGTTGGGCAGGAAGATCAGGCTGCCCGCCCAGCCGTAGCGGCGCAGCGAGCCCTGGGCGTCTTGCATATTCAGGGTCCAGCGCAGCGAGTGGGCCAGGGCCGCCACCGCCAGCAGGTTCAGCACGCTGATCAGCGCGTCGCTGGCGTGCCCGGCCAGCGGCAGCAGCGCGGCGGGCAGGCCGCACAGCACGCCCACCCAGCCGCCGTAGCGCAGCGCCATGATCGCAATGGGCACCAGTGCCAGATCAATGCGGGTGCCTGACGGCTCGGGCGTGGCCATCAGGTACAGCGTGACGGTGGCCAGCATGGTCAGCACCAGCCGCAGCGCAGGCAGGCGCCAGCCGGGCGGCGGGGGCCACGCCCGGTAGGTCTGGCTCAGCAGAAACGCGAACGTGATCAGCACGCTCAGGTTCACGAATAGGCTGTGCAGCAGGTCGTTCAAGGCAGGGCAGGCAACGAGGCTCCGTTACGGGGAGCCGCCGGGCGCGAAGTATGGGGAGGTAGACAACAAAGGTCAGGTTTACTCTGACAGATTCGCCCCCCTCTCCCGCCGCAGATCTGCATGCCCCCGGCAGGGGGGTGGGTTGGAGAAGCGAACTGCTCGGCCTAGGCAGAGTGGGTGAGGAGCGGTGCTGCGCGACTGATTCGGTGCGGAGAAGAGAACTCCATTTATGGCATGGCGAGACCACCCGGTGCTGCGCCAACCCATTGGGCGAACACTTTTCAAGACCCTCAAAACACTTGTGACGAAAGTCTTGTGTGGAACGTGCAGTCTGCGCCTCCCCTTCCGTGGCGCACCTCGGTTAATCCCCGTTGCTGGCAGAACGAAAGGTCCACGCTCGTTGAACGATGCCAGATAGACCGCTAAACCGAGAAGCAGCACTATCTGCCTTCCAGAACGCTCATAAACCCACGTACCCTCGTCAGCTTTCTAATGAAGGAACGTCAATGCTCCTCATGTTCCAATCAGTTCCAGGTGACCGGCATGCGCCGCTGCGAGGCCCTGCTTAGGGGCTGGGCCGCTGTAGAACCGTCACGAACCTGAACATTGCAGAAAGAAAGTCTCCACCTCATCTGAAGCCAGTCCTGGAGCGGCTATCATTGAAGCGACCTCACAGCTTGCGCTCCGTTTTTGCCGCTGGCACCGGCCAGTTTCGGTCTTGGCCGCATGTTGTAGAGGCCGCACCTACATCAGGAGGTTCACCATGAACGCACGTCTTCCTTCCGTCTTCCTTGCGCTCACTGTGGCTCTGGCAGCTTGCGGCTCGCCGGGCGCCCCCTCCAGCGACAGCGGCGCGAACCTGCGCGGCGGCGCGCCGCTGCTGGGCACGAGTAACCCGGACGCCATTCCCGGGCAATACATTGTGGTCCTGAAAGACAGCGCGCCCAACCTGACCGCCCAGGACAGCGCGGGCCTGATCCGGGCCCTGAACCTGGACCCCCAGGGCGTGACCATCCAGCACATCTACGGCGCGGCCCTGAACGGCTTCGCTGCCAAGCTGAGCGCCCAGAACCTGGAAACGCTGCTGAACAATCCCAACGTGGAGTACATCGAGCAGGACGGCGAGATGTTCATGACCGCCACCCAGACGGGCGCCACCTGGGGCCTGGACCGCATTGACCAGCGCAATCTGCCGCTGAACGGCACGTACGTCTACAACTCCACCGCCAGCGGGGTTCGTGCGTACATTCTGGACACCGGCATCCGCACCTCGCACACCCAGTTTGGCGGGCGCGCGGTGTGGGGGACGAATACCACCGGTGACGGCAACAACACCGATTGCCAGGGGCACGGCACGCATGTGGCCGGTACCGTGGGCAGCGCCACCTATGGCGTAGCCAAGGGCGTGACCCTGATTGCGGTGAAGGTGCTCAATTGCCAGGGCTCCGGCAGCTACTCGGGCATTATTGCGGGGATCAACTGGTCGCTGAACAACAAGGGCAGCGGCCCCGCTGTGGCCAATATGAGCCTGGGCGGTGGCTTCAGCCAGTCGGTGAACAGCGCTGTGAACAATGCGTCGGCCCAGAATCTGGTGATGGTGGTGGCGGCCGGGAATTCCAACGCCAATGCCTGCAACTACAGCCCGGCCAGTGCCGCCAGCGCCATTACGGTGGGCAGCACCACCAGCAGCGACGCCCGCAGCAGCTTCTCGAACTTCGGCAGCTGCGTGGACCTCTTTGCGCCCGGCAGCAGCATCACCTCCACCTGGAACACCAGCAACACGGCCACGAACACCATTTCCGGCACCTCTATGGCCTCGCCGCACGTGGCGGGCGCCGCCGCCCTGCGCATTGCCAGCGGCCTGGGCACCACCGGCGGTGTGACCAATGCCATTCTCAGCAGCGCCACCACCGGCAAAGTGACCAACCCCGGGACTGGCAGCCCCAACCGCCTGCTGTACACCGGCCCCTGAACTCCCTGTAAGCGGGGACTGGGAGGGCAAGGTACGCTCTCCCCTGCTGTCCCTGTGGCTCCTGGCCTGCCCTCCCCCGGGCAGGTTGGGGGCCTTTTGTGTGCGCGCCGGCCAGGAAGAGTCTGTTGGCGGGCCGTAGTGACAATGTGTGTGGAGGCTAGAGCTGGACTTCTGTTCTTTTCCGAACCTTCCAGAGCAGAACTGGACATTTCTCTGATGCCCAGCCATTTGTTTCACTTCCCGGCAGTCGGGCACTCTATGAGAAGTGCTGCAGACAGGGTCAACACGGTGGCTGGCTCAATTCGCCGAGGAAGGGCTCTCTTCCATCTGGAGCTCTGCAGGAGTGCGGCGGCGAGGGCCTGGAAAGCAACGCCGCAGCGGGCTGCAGCGGATCGAGCACTCTTGTCTCAAGGACCGCATCCACAGCCTTGAACACTGGCCGCACCATTGAAGAGATGGGTTCCACTAAGAACGCCCATCACGCGGCGGTGAACCGGGTGGCAAGATCTACGCCAAAATCCACTGAGTGCCTGCTCGCAAGGGGTCGGGTTGGCTTGGTGCAGGGCCAGCATTCTTAAGCTCTGCTCTCCATGCGAGTCAGCTGCAGAGACATGCTCCACTCACTTGCCAAAGGACACTTCAGGGAAACGGTTCATAGCTGCTCGCCCGCAACTCGTCATGTTCCGTTCTCATCCTCTGTCACCTTGGGCCGTACCTCGGCAGGCACTAGAAAAAGCCCCTGTGACACCCCACTTTTCAGGCAGCACTAAACCATGAAGTTCATAAAGTCAACCTCATCTGACCTGAAACTCACTTTCGGCCGTCCCACAATAAAAGACGACAAAATTGATCGTTTTGGTGCATGAAAACTTGACATTTGAACATTTCAAGCGGCGTTTCTGAGCACCGAAGAATGGTCTCTCATGTTTGGACCATCGTGCGCTGACTATCATTCGTGACGTTCCTACAGCTGATCGACCTCAATGCTTCTGTCCAGGCGCACGTTTTCTGCCTCTGGGGCGGACATGGCTGTGCGAGGCCGAGGAATACCCCAGGAGGTTCACCATGAACGCACGTCTTGCTAGCTCTGCCCTTGCGCTCACCCTTCTCCTCGCCGCGTGCGGGACCAGCACGACCACCCCCCAGGCTGCTGAACCGGCAGCCAATGCAGGCGCGCCCGTGCTGGGCACCAGCAACCCCGAGGCTATTCCTGGTCAGTACATCGTGGTCTTCAAGGACGACGCGGCCAGCGACCTCACCGCCCAGGACGCCAACGGTCTGATCCAGAGCCTGAATCTGGATCCCCAGGGCGTGAGTGTTCAGCACGTGTACGGCGCCGCCCTGAACGGCTTTGCCGCCAAGCTGAGCGCGCAGAACCTGCAGGCCCTGCGCCAGGACCCCCGCGTCAAGTACATCGAGCAGGACGGCATGATGCACGCCACCGCCACCCAGAGCGGCGCCACCTGGGGCCTGGACCGCATTGATCAGCGCAGCCTGCCGCTGAACGGCAGCTACGTGTACAACTACACGGGCAGCGGCATCCGCGCTTACATCATTGACACCGGCATCAACACGGCGCACAGCAACTTCGGCGGGCGCGCGGTGTGGGGGACGAACACCACCGGCGACGGCAACAACTCGGACTGCCAGGGGCACGGCACGCACGTGGCCGGCACCGTGGGCAGCGCCACCTGGGGCGTGGCCAAGGGCGTGCAGCTGGTGGCCGTGAAGGTGCTCAACTGCCAGGGCTCCGGCAGCAACTCCGGCGTCATTGCCGGCGTCAACTGGGCTGTTAACAACAAGGGCACCAGCAAGGCGGTCGCCAACATGAGCCTCGGCGGTGGCTACAGCCAGGCTGTCAATGACGCTGTGAACAGCGCCGCCAGCAAGAACCTCGTGATGGTGGTGGCTGCGGGCAACGAAAACCAGAATGCCTGCAACGTTTCGCCCGCCAGCGCCGCCAGCGCCATCACCGTGGGCAGCACCACGAACACGGACGCCCGCAGCAGCTTCTCGAACTATGGCAGCTGCGTGGACCTCTTTGCGCCCGGCAGCAACATCACCTCCACCTGGATCGGCTCCACCAGCGCCACCAACACCATCTCCGGCACCTCCATGGCCTCGCCCCACGTGGCCGGCGCCGCCGTGCTGAAACTGGCGGCCGGCAGCAGCACCACCAGCGGCGTGACCAGCGCGATCATCACCAGCTCGACCACCGGCAAGGTGACGAACGCCGGCACTGGCAGCCCCAACCGCCTGCTGTACACCGGCAACTAAAGCTCGCCCTTCCATGGTCCCCGGCCCCTGTGGCTGGGGGCCATTGTTCTGGGAACAGACACTGGAATCATGTACCCTTGGGCCAACGTGAGAGGGCTGTGCACTGAAGACCAGGGCTGCCGCTGTGTAGCGCCCCGGGGGTGGTCACGCCGGCGGCTGGGGCCCAATGGGCGCGGGCGTGCCGTGGCCAACGCCATTGCCTGCGCGCTGCATGCGTGGTGGTGTGCACACCTGGGCCGGCCCATGCGCGCGGGCGCCGCGCGGCCCTGAGCCGCCCCAAAGAAGAAAGCCCCCACCCCCCAACCCAAAAGGAGAATGCCCATGCCCACCCAGACGGCCCTGGCCGACCTGACGACCCTGCCCGTTCCCGCCGATGTGCTGGCCCTGGACGCCAGCGACCCCCTGGCCCACAAGCGCGACGAGTTTCTGCTGCCAGACGGCGTGATTTACCTGGATGGCAACAGCCTGGGGGCCCTGAGCCGCCGGGTGGTTCAGCGGGTGCGCCACGTCACGGAAGAAGAGTGGGGCCGCGCCCTGATCGGCTCATGGACCTCGGGCGCGCAGGAGGGGCGCGACTGGATGGCCCTGCCTGACCGCGTGGCGGCCAAGATTGCCCGGCTGATCGGCGCACAGCCCGACGAGGTGGCGGTGGGCGACAGCACCAGCGTCAACACCTTTAAGGTGCTGGCGGCAGCCCTGGGCGTGGCGGGCCCCGAGCGGCGTGTGATTCTGACCGACGCTGACAATTTCCCCACCGACCTGTACGTGGCGCAGGGCTTAACGGCATTGCTGGGTGGCGGCTACGAGCTGCGCCGGGTGCCAGCCGACGAGGTGGCCGCCCACCTGCGCCCGGACGTGGCGGCCGTGCTGCTGACCCAGGTGGACTACCGCACCGGGCGTTGCCTGGACCTCGCGGCGATCAGCGCGCAGGCCCGGGCTGCCGGGGTGCTCACCGTCTGGGATCTGGCGCACTCGGCGGGGGCCTTTCCCGTGGATCTGAACGGTGCAGGGGCTGACTTTGCGGTGGGCTGCGGGTACAAGTACCTGAATGGCGGCCCCGGCGCGCCGGCCTTCTTGTTCGCGGCGCAGCGCTGGCATGCGGCGGCGCCGGTGGCCCTGAGCGGCTGGATGGGCCACGCCGACCCCTTTGAAATGGCCCGCGACTACGTGCCCGCGCCCGGCGCCCGCCGTTTCGTGACCGGCACGCCGATGGTGCTGAGCCTCAGTGCCCTGGACGCAGCCCTGGACGCCTTTGCCGACGTGGACTTGCACGCGCTGCGCACCAAGTCCCTGGCCCTGACCGACACGTTCATGGCCCTGCTGGACCCGGTGGCCGAGCGCCTTGCCCTGACTCTGGTGACGCCGCGCGACCCTGCCCAGCGTGGGTCGCAGGTCAGCTACCGCCACCCCCAGGCGCGCGAGGTGATGACCGAGCTGATCGCGGCCGGCCTTGTGGGCGATTTCCGCACCCCGGACATCCTGCGCTTTGGCTTTACCCCGCTGTACCACTCGTTTGCCGACGTGTACCGCGCGGCGCGTGGCGTTCAGGCAATTCTGGAGGCCCGGGCATGAGCCGCCCCGAGCATCATCCCGACGCCCCCGAGCAGGCCTACACCGACTTTACCCGTAGCCTCAGCTACGGCGATTACCTGCAACTGGACACCCTGAAAAGTGCCCACCGCCCCGTGACCGAAGCCCACGACGAACATCTGTTCATCGCCGTGCACCATGTCAGCGAGGTGTGGCTGGAACTGATCATCCGCGAACTGCGCGCGGCGATGGCCCAGCTGGAGGCCGGGATTACCGACGCGCCCCTCAAGGGCCTGACCCGCGTGGTCCGCGCCCAGGAGCAGCTGACCAACGCCTGGGAAGTGCTGAAAACCATGACCCCGGCGGATTACCTGCAGTTTCGCCACGCCTTCGGGCAGGCCTCTGGCTTTCAGAGTGCCGCCTACCGCATGGTGGAATTCCTGCTGGGCAACCGCTTTGAAGCCCTGCTGCGCCCCCATGAGCACCGCCCCGACCTGCACGGGCCGCTGCAAGCTGCCATGCAGGCCCCCAGCGTCTACGACCTGACTTTGCGGCTGGTGGCCGCACGCGGCCTCCCGATTCCGCAGGAAGTCCTGGAGCGTGACCTGAGCCAGCCCCCGGTGCTCAATGAAGCTGTGCTTGATGCGTGGCTGAAGGTCTACCGCGACCCGGAGCGCTACTGGGACCTGTACGAGTTGGCCGAAAAGCTGCTGGACGTGGAAGACAACTTCCGCCGCTGGCGCTTTAACCACATGACCACGGTGGAGCGCACCATCGGCTTCAAGCGTGGCTCTGGGGGGACCAGCGGCGCCGCCTACCTGCGCCGCGCCCTGGAAACCGTGCTGTTCCCCGAGTTGTGGGAGATTCGGACACGGTTGTGATGGGCGGTGACAGCGGCCGGGGTTGGGCGCCTCGGCCGCTGTTGAGTTTCAATGCTCAGCCCACTTTAAGGCGGGCCGTGACGGCGCAGGTCTCGAAGACCTCTGCCGCCTCCCAGGGGTTTCAATCCTCAGCCACCCGAAGGCGGGCTGTGACTGACGCGGCTGGGCCGCGCGGTGACGCTGCGGGTGTTTCAATCCTCGGCCCACCCGAAGGCGGGCCGTGACTCAGGTACTGCACAAACTCCTTCTTCTCCAGGGTGTTTCAATCCTCGGCCCACCCGAAGGCGGGCCGTGACGCCGTTCGGGGTGCCGCTCACGGAATGCACCCAGCGGTTTCAATCCTCGGCCCACCCGAAGGCGGGCCGTGACTACCCGCCAGGGGCTGACGGTACCGGGCCCAGCTGTTTCAATCCTCGGCCCACCCGAAGGCGGGCCGTGACGGCTAGATTTGATGAGTTGACGCCAATATATACGTTTCAATCCTCGGCCCACCCGAAGGCGGGCCGTGACAATACGACCCGAGCAGTGGCACCAAGCTGGCCCACCTGCACATCTGGTTTCAATCCTCGGCCCACCCGAAGGCGGGCCGTGACACGTCCTGGGCGAGGGCGACAGAGCCGAGCAGTAGTTTCAATCCTCGGCCCACCCGAAGGCGGGCCGTGACGCGCCGCTGTCGTCGTGGGTGCCCACGTCGTTCAGTTTCAATCCTCGGCCCACCCGAAGGCGGGCCGTGACGTGGGCATTTGGGCGCGGAAACATTGGTTTGTATTGGTTTCAATCCTCGGCCCACCCGAAGGCGGGCCGTGACTGCCCCGCCTCCGGCGGCTTATCCCCCACCAGACGTTTCAATCCTCGGCCCACCCGAAGGCGGGCCGTGACGCGCGGCTCGCTGACCGGCGTGCGGCTGCTGAGCGTGTTTCAATCCTCGGCCCACCCGAAGGCGGGCCGTGACCCGTGGTGCTCTCGCAGTTTGGGGGTGAGTTTGTGTTTCAATCCTCGGCCCACCCGAAGGCGGGCCGTGACGAGGAGGCCGGTGCGCTCACAACCAACCACGTGTTTCAATCCTCGGCCCACCCGAAGGCGGGCCGTGACGCAGTTTGAGGTCCAGTTCGGGCCGTTGGAGGTGGTTTCAATCCTCGGCCCACCCGAAGGCGGGCCGTGACTGCAGGCGCGGGGGGCGTCGTACCTCGCCCGACTGTTTCAATCCTCGGCCCACCCGAAGGCGGGCCGTGACCAAGGCCCCCGGGCGCACCCGCAACTACGAGGTGTTTCAATCCTCGGCCCACCCGAAGGCGGGCCGTGACGCATGTTATAAGGCCCAACTATGCTTTTAATCTGTTTCAATCCTCGGCCCACCCGAAGGCGGGCCGTGACTCCCGCTGTGGGCGCACCCCCCCCACTTCAACCGGTTTCAATCCTCGGCCCACCCGAAGGCGGGCCGTGACCGAGGCCCTGAAGCAGGCCGCGCAGCTGGGCGAAGTTTCAATCCTCGGCCCACCCGAAGGCGGGCCGTGACCGGAAGGTGCGCCATTGGCTGTGCGCACTCTCGGGTTTCAATCCTCGGCCCACCCGAAGGCGGGCCGTGACAGCACCGGCAAATCTGCCCTTCCGCGCGACCAATGTTTCAATCCTCGGCCCACCCGAAGGCGGGCCGTGACCGCGCAGGGCGGCGCGGCGGTTGTCCAGCTTGTCGTGTTTCAATCCTCGGCCCACCCGAAGGCGGGCCGTGACAGTTATGGTACTCGACCCGCACCAGGACAGCGTCAAATCGTCCCTCTGCGCGAACCCTCTCTTGACCTTCCAGCTCCAGAGACTTGTTGCATTTTCAAGTTGTCATACAACCCGTCCCAGGCGCGAATCAGGAACAACGCGAACCCCCCGGCGTTTCTTGGTCGCGGAGGGTTCGCGCGGGGCAAACCTACAGAATCAGGGGATCGGAGAAATTCACGTACCGGTCTCGCCCGTACGCTTCGACAAATTTGTCGCGCGGCTGGCGCAGGCGGTACAGCCGAATGCTGTCCTCGGTAGGGTCTATCTCGGCCAGCAGGCGCTCGCGGAGGGTTAGGAGTTGCACGTCGGTCACGCTGACCTCAAAGACGCTGTTCTGCACCCGCTGCCCGTGCGAGGTGCAGACTTTCGCCACCCGGCGCAGGCGGCGGCGCCCGGCGGACGTTTCCGTATTCACGTCGTAGCACACCAGAAAATCCAGCATCAGCGGTGCAGGTACGGCGGGTAGTGGGCACGGTCGCCGCGCAGGTGCTGGGCCAGCAGCCGCGCCTGTACGTGTGGCACCAGGCCCAGCGGCGTTTTCCGGGCGGTCAGGGGATGCGTCACCTCCTCCTTGCGCCGTTCAGTCAGGTGGGCCAGGATCAACTTGCGGGCCTCATCTTTAATCGTCACGGTGTTCCCCTCGTGCAGGACGAAGTCGCGCGGCGTGAGCTGCTGGCGGTTGATCAGGGTGATGATCGCCCGGTCCGCCACCACCGCCCGCAGTTCTTCCATCAGGTCCAGCGCGAGGCTGCTGCGCCCAGGCCGCAGGGCGTGCAGGAAGCCCACCTGCGGGTCCAGGCCCACACCCTGCGCGGCACTGGCGCACTCATTGGCCAGCACGGTGTACACAAAGTTGAGGGTCGCGTTGATGGCGTCCCGCGCCGGGCGGCGGGTGCGCTCGGTCAGCCAGAAAAAGTCGCGGTTGGCGCGCAGCATCAGTGGAAAAACTTCCCAGTACAGGCGCGCGGCGGTGCCCTCAATCCCGCGCACCTCGTCCACTGTCTGCGCCAGTGGGAGGCAGCCAATCTGGCCGTTGATGCCCCGGGCGGCCTCGCGCAGCAGTTCCGGGTCGTCGTTTAGCGCCTCACGCGCCGAGCGCAGCAGGGTCGTTTTCTGGTTCTGGAGCTTGCCCGCCGCGATGAACCGGGCCACCGCCAGCGTCCGGCTGGCGTCACAGGCGCAGCCGTGCTGGGCCACGCGCAGCAGCACATTGCCACTGACCGGCGTTTCTGTGCGGGCCATAAATCGGCCGTGTTCGGTCAGCCAGGTGACGGGTTTGTGCTCGCGCGCCAGGCGATGAATGAGAAAGGGCGTCAGCATGACATTCCCGAAAACCACCAGCCCTTCCAGGTGATGCAGTGGCACCATCTGCGGCGGGCGGCCATCCACCTCAATACGGATGTTGTCGGTCTTCAGGCTGAGGTAACTGCCCTGCGTCTGGACATAAAGGGTATTGAGCAGGTGCCTCATGGGGTCCACCTCGTGTTGAAAGGGTCATAGCCCGCCGGAAAGGTGTCACGCGGCGCGAACGGTTCGCACTCATCGTAGACGCTGCAAAAGCGGCAGCGCTCATCGGCGGCGGGCGGGGGCAGCACCTGGGCGCGCAGCAACTCTCGAACGCCGTCGCGCGTGTCCAGTACGGCTTGCCGGAGCTCTGGCGTAAAGGCCACGTCGCGCCGCTTGCGGCTGGCGGCGTGATAGATAGCCCCTTCGGGAATCACCGCGCCAAACATTTCCTCTAGGCATAGGGCCTGCGCGCACAGCTGCACCTCGTCGGCCAGGCGGGGCCGCGCCTTGCCCGACTTGTATTCCACAGGGCGCAGCGACCCATCCGGGCGCAGTTCCACGACATCGGCCACCCCGGCCAGGCCGTGCCTGAGTGAGTACAGCGGCAACGCCCGCAGGGTCCGGACCTCGCCACGCTGCTCGGTTCCACCGGCGTGTACCCGCTCGTGGGTCTGGTTGCCGCGCGCCACAAAAGTGTTTTCTCCGAAAGTTTGTTCCAGCAGGTTGATACCTGCCTGCCGGGGGCAGAAGGCGTAGTGTTGCAACGCGGACAGGTTCACAGGCTCCTCCATCGTCAGTCTCCCATTGGAAAAGGGCTGGTCGCCACACGGCGGCCCAGCCCCCAGAACAGTTCGCCTTATACGGGGCCCCTGTGATTCCGAAGCCTATTGGGAAGAGCGCAACTATGCTTTTCCATCGCCGTAGCCCCGCATCTTCTCGCGTTCGCTCTGCGATGCAGCTCTACGAGTCCGCTCGCCCCTCGCCTTCGGCTCACCTGAGTTCCGTATTAGCCCTCAACGAGTCGGGTCAGGGTCACGCCGTTCGGCAGCGCGGCGTCGTCTACGTTGACGTCGTAATCCGCGAACTCGCGCGGGGCCAGTTCGGCGTTCTTGCGCCCCACCCTAACGCGCCCCAGCAACTTGTGCGCGGGGGCGTTGCCCAGCTTGCTGTCGTGGCTGAAGACGTACAGCCCCCGGCAGGCCGTCAGGCCCCGGCTGGCGCTGCGGTCCAGGTCCCACATGTTCTCCAGCGCCTGCCACAGCACCTGAAGGTCCTCGGCGTTGAAGCCAGTCCCCGTTCCAGAATCATTCTGGGCAAAGCTGGGCACGTAGAAACCGTGGGCCAGATACAGGCCGTAGGGGACGAAGGCTTTGCGGCCCATCGTGCCGCTGCGGACGGTTTCATCCTCCGCGGCCTGTTTCTTGTCCGGGTTGGTCAGGGCGACGCGCGTGATAGCGAAGTCCAGACCCAAGATGGGGTCCTGGCTGCGGGCGAAGGTGAACTGTACGGGGCCACGGACCTGCCCTGCGTTGACCTCGGTGCTCATGACGGCCCCGAAGGTGCGAATGTCGTAGAAGTTCTGGCACATCCACTGCCGGGCCTCGCTGATGTCTTTCTGCGTGGCCTTTTTGGGGTCTTTGCCCAGGGCGCTGTATGCCCGGCCATGCTGGTTGTTCAGAATCGCGCCCTGCTGCACGTAGATCTTGAAGCGTTCTTCGGTACCGCGCAGGGCGTCCACGTAGTTGCGTACCTTGCGCTTCAAGGCCACGTCGGTGACCAGGCCGTAGCCGGTTTCGGGGTCAATGCGCGGCAGGTTCCCGGCGTCGGGGTCGCCGTTGGGGTTGCCGTTGGTCACGTCGAACAGCAGGACGAACTCGTGGCGAACATCGGGATTCAGGTGCAGGTTACTCATGGCTGGTGTCTCCTTCATCGGTGGCGTTGGGGGGAGTGGTCTGCTGGCTGGCTTTTTTGGCCTGCGCCTCCGCCATGCGCTCACGCATCTGCGCGGCCAGGGCAGCTTTCTGGTGGTAGTAGCCCAGGCTAAACAGGGCCTGTTCCTTGGTCGTCAGTGGCCGCTGCGGCACCTCTGAAGGCTTCAAGCGGGCCATCACGCGGCCCAGCAGGTCCTGTTTCTCGTCGTGGCGGAACTTGTTGTCCTTGCGCAGCTTTTGCAGGTGCGCCTGCGAACCCTGAATCAGGCGTCCCATCACCGCGTAGGGCGTGGTGCTCATGGAGCCGTAGAAGCGGTCCACCAGTGTGGTGTTCGCCTTCATCACAGCGTGCTGAATATCATCCAGCACAGCCAGCAGGCGGCCCAGGTGGTAGGTCGGATTGGGAAAGTCTTCGTCTAGGTAGTCCAGGTGGGCGTCATTCATAGCGAACTCCTGTGGGCGCGACAGCAGCACCATGCGGGTCAGGGCGGCGCGCGGGCGGGTCACGCGCTTCTCGGCGCGGTTACGGCCGGCCAGTCGGCTGAGGAAGGTGTGGGGCAGCGCCTCGCCGGCCAGGGCAAAGCGAATCAGGGCGTCGGTATCGGCCTCGGTCCTGTCCTTTTTGGGGTCGCGGTACATAGCGCCAATCAGCTCGTACAGGCCGTACAGCTTGCCGTGGTGTTCCTCGGTCATCGGGGCGATGCTCTGCCGCGCAAAGTACGTGGCCAGGCGCTGCGTGGTGGCCTCCACCGTGCTGCGGAGGTGGGTGCGCACGGCGATGCGGCTGCCGCTGGGGGTCATGCCCAGGCTGTAGAACGCCGCCGCATTGCTGACCTTCACCCCTGGCGGATGAAAGATGCTGCTCAGCGCATCCCGAAATTCGGCAGGGTCGGTCTGAACAGGCTGAGTGGGCTTGCGGGCAACGTCACTCAGGCGGCGGCGTTTGACGGCGCCTTCCACGGCTTCCGGGTCTTTAATGACTGGTCCTACGGGCGGAACATCGCCTTCCGAGGTCCAGAAGCCATAAGTGACCCCTCCCACGCTGAGGCTGGTGTTGCGGTCGGCCAGCAAGGTGTTCAGGGCGGTGGCGTACTTGCGGGCCTCTTCAAACGCCACCGGCGCGATGTTGGAGCCGCGCAGGCCATAAGACTCAAACGCCGCCGAATTGGCACTGATAAAGTTCATCCCCGCCATCTGACCGCCGAAAATGCCCTTGATTTTGACCGGCTCAATGCTCATCGTCGGCCCCACCTCGCCGCTGATGAGGCTCTGCGCGACGAAGGTGTCTCCTCCCTCAGGCGTGCAGACCTGCGCCCAGTAGCGTTGAACCTCTGGCAGGTCAATCAGAACCTGTCCGCCTACCACGAAGGCAAACTGGTCGGCGCTGCTGTAGTCCTCGTGCCCGGACAGGTGGTCAGCGTGAAACGCCTGCGGGTCAAGGGCGCTGAGCCACTGGGCCACCGCGCCCACAGCAGGGTTGCCCGTCTCTGCGGCACAGGCCTGAGTGAGCTTCAGAAAGGCCTCGCGCTGCCGCACCAGGCGTTCCGGGTTGCCATCGCCCAGGCCAAAGACGAATTCGGCCTTGTCCGCCAGCAGTTTGGGCTTGATGTCCACGCCGCGCACCACGTTCGGCGCAATAAAGGTCTTGCCCGGGTCGCGCCCCTTGAGCACGCCGCTGCTCGTGCGGTTCAGGCTGCGAAAGGTGCCTTCTGGAGCGATGTCCACCAGCCACTTGATGACCTGAGCGGTGTACATGAACGGCTGCGCCTTCCCCTCCCGCTCCAAGCGGTCGGCGTATTTCACGAGTTCATTCAGAATCACGCAGACTCACCTCCCGGGGTGTACAGCTCTGGCGGCACGCGCAGGATGCCGCCGTCCGTCAGCCGCGCCTCAAAAAACCTTGGGGTGGCGTTGCCCTGCACCCAGCGTGGCCCCCCCTGGCCGTGGGCGCGGTATTTCACGCGGCCCTTTTTGACCTCCTGAAAGGACAGGTCAAACAGCATCGGCCCCAGCGACAGCTCGCCGCGCGCCTCGGCGTAATCCCCGCCCAGTTGCCGCACCAGATTGGCGGGCCGGTCCTCTGGCTCAGCTGGGCTGAAAAAGGCGGTAAATTCGCGTGTGCCCAGATACGGCTGATGAAAGGCCTGACCCTTGTCTACCCGGCGCTGAAACATCTCGGTGTACTTGGTCAGCGGGTCGGTGGCGTGAGGTTGCAAGACGATATCGGCGCAGATGACGTAGGCCACGTCGCGCAGCACCAGCGCGTGCCGCTGGGAACGGTCATCTTCGGCATCAAAGCCCCCGCCTTTCTTCGCCCAGTCCTGGGCCGCCTTCGCGCTCGCAGGGTTTTTGACCTCGTTGCGCAGAATGCTGTGCCGCTTGACCTCCTTAAGGACGTGAATCTCTCGCACCTGCCCTCAGTAGCCGACAACTTCGCATAATTGCCGTCCCAGACAACACATCTCCCTCCAGCATGTCAAGGGACTCGACGGGAACGCGAAAAGGCGGTGTTTTGAAGGTGTGCAGCCACCAAAAC